>JAFABT010000284.1 GCA_023425905.1 Actinomycetes bacterium
GCACCTGGTTGTCCGACCGCAGGTCATGGCCGCGCCACGCGGACAACTCCGGTGAGTTCCTACAGGGATCTCCTCTGGGATTCGACGCGTGCGCTTCAGCGGATAGAAGTGCGTGCTCTGCGCGCCGAAGTCTCCGTTGTTCGATCGAGGTGGCCGCTCGCGCTCACGGTCGATCGTCGCGACGATGAGGCCGTCCTCGAGGTCGACGACCCTCGCAGCACGTCACAGGCCGCGGTGCTGGGTCAGCCAAACCTTCTGTTTTTCCAGATCTACTTCCGGTAAGCTAGATCCATGGACTTCGCCCAGCCCCTCTCCGACGTCGTGCCCGGCGTACAGGGGCGTGTCTTGACGGTGCTAGCCCGCTCGGGCCTGTCGTTGACCGGGAAGCGTGTCGCGGAGATGGCCGGGGCATCCATCGAGCAGACCCGACAGGTGCTCCTGCGCCTCGTCGACGCCGGGCTCGTCGACTCGCGACGAGCTGGCCAAGCCGTCATGTACGAAGCCAACGCGTCGCACGTCCTGTGGCCTGCCGTGCAGCAGCTCGTCAACGCCGCCGACCAGGCCGTGTGGTCGGTCAAGCAACGCATCAGCCACGCCATCGAGGAGGTGCTCCAGCCTGAGGACGCCACACGGGTGACGGCGGCAGTCTTCGGGTCCATCGCTCGTGGCGACTCGCGCCCAGACAGCGACGTCGACGTCCTGCTCATCACGCCCGACCATCTGGACGACGCACAGGTCGAGGCCCTCGTCGTGACGACGATCAGGACGGTCGAGGCCAGCACCGGCAACGACTGCAACGTCTATCAGACGAGCCGGGCCCAGTTCGACGAGCTCGTTCAGCAGCATGACCCGATGGTCCCGTCATGGACCGCCGATGCCGCCGTGTTGCACGGCCCAGACTTCCGCCGCCGACTGAGAGGTGCCCCGCGGGACCAACCCGGAACGTCACGCCACAGGACAACCGCGAGCGAGCCGCAACAGCACGCGAGCACTATCACGTAGCCCAGGAGCAGCTCGACCGTGCACCCGACGGGCCGTCCCGATCGCACAGGTGGCTGCCACGGCCGCCGTGCTCGCAGCCATCGCAGCCGCCGACGCCCTCTGCGGGCACGCGCTCGGGCACCACTCGTCCGACCAGGACCACCGCGCCGCCGGGAAGCTCCTTGAGGCCACCGGACCGACCGGGCGAGCGCTCGCGCGCAAGTTCGTGCGTCTCCCGTCCGACAAGACGGATCTCACCTACGGCGGCTGGTGCACCAAGGCTCAGGCCAGCCGAGCACTGAGAGAGGCAGAGGCGTTCATCGTCGAGCTCGACAGGCTGTCGCTGTAAGGACGTCAGGTCGAGCTCGACTCTCCTTCAGAGCACCTCCTCACCGAAGCACGATGCCGACCCCCCGTGCGACGGCCTCGACCATCCCCATGAGGCGCTCGGCTCTGACCGGCATCGTCCGCCGGTAGCTCGCGATGCGACGTTCCCCATGCCGCCGTAGGTAAGGTCGAGCACGGTCGCTGCTCGTCCAGGGGGTTCGAAGGCCATGACACACGTCGTCCCGCCCACGGCCGCGCCCAGCGCGCGCCCCCGCGTCGTCGTCCTCCACTCGCGCCAGCCGCTCACGACGCACCCGGACGAGGCGTTCCCGCCTGACCAGTTCGACGTCGTCGTCCTCACCGATGCGGACCCCGCGACCGTCCTCCGCGAGGACATCGAGGGTCCCCCGGTTCGCGTCGTGCGCGCCCCTCGCGACGAGTGGGAGTCCGTCGTGCGGGCCGCGCCCGGCGGTCACGCGGAGGTCGTGAGCAACGACGAGTACTGCCTCGTCGAGTGCGCCCGCCTGCGGGCCGCGACGGGCCTGCCCGCACGGCACCCCGCGCGCATCGAGGGGTACCGCGACAAGGTCTTCATGAAGCGGCGACTCGAGGCGGCAGGCGTCCCGGTCCCCCGGCACCTCAGCTTCGAGCCGGTTGTCACGGCCTCCCGGACCGTCGCCGACCACGTCGTCGCGACCGTCGGGTTGCCCGCCGTCGCCAAGCCGCGCGGCGAGGCGAACTCCCGGGGCGTCGAGGTGCTGGCGGACGCCGCGGCGGTGCTCGCGTGGCTGAGTCGGCATGACGGCGAGGCGGGGTGGCAGGTCGACGAGTTCGTCACCGGGGACCTCGGGCACGTCAATGCGGTCGTGCGCCACGGCGACGTCCGGCCCGTCCAGGTGGGGCGGTACCTCGGCCCCCTGCTCGGGCTCAACCACGGCCGGGTTCTGGCCGGGTGGACGGTTCCGGCCGACACCCCCGAGGCCGCGGCGGCGCACAAGTTCAACGCCCGCGTCGTGGCCGCGCTCGGGTCCGACGGTGACTTCGTCGTCCACACCGAGTTCGCGACGACGCCCGACGGCCGCCTGGTCGTCCTGGAGACCGCCGCACGCGCACCCGGCGCGTCCGTCTCAGAGACCGCGCGCGTCCACGCCGGCGTCCAGCTCGAGGTCGCGCACCTGCGCCTGCAGGCGGGGCTGCCGGTGCCCGAGCCGGACCACAGCGCCGGTAGCCAGGCGGCGTGGCTGTGGCTGCCCGTCATGCCGGGTCAGCGTTGGGCCGGGACCCCCGAGGCCGTCCAGGGCTTCGCGAGCGACGTCGACGTGCACGTGCGCCGGGTGGGGCGCGACGGCAACACCGGCACGGAGGGCGAGCTCGGCGCGGCGGTTCGTCTCACGAACTCCGACCCCGGCACGTTGGCTGCGGAGGTCGACGTCGCCCGCCGCGCGCCGTGGTTCCGGCCGACGAGCGACCTGCCGAAGGCGGTGTCCGACATGTGCCGCTATCGTCACGCGACGTGACGACACGACCCCGCGCGCTCACGGCGCTGCTCTTTGCCACGATCGCCCTCGTGCCCGCTGCGTGCTCAGCGGGCGATGACACCGGGCAGGCACCGCCGTCGTCATCCGGCGCCCCTTCCGAGACGAACGGCACGGGACCCACGGAGCCCGAGCCCACCGAGAGCGCGCAGAGCCCGGCGGTGTTCTCCATGCCCTCGGTCAGCTGCGAAGCCCTCGAACCTCTCCTCGACCCGCTGCTCGAGGGCCTCCGGCTCGACGACGAGTCCACCGTGTCCGACTCCGAGTTCCTCTCGTGCGGGTGGGTGCCCGTCGAGGAGCGCCTCGACGACATCCGCACCGCGACGGTGAGCATCAGCGTGGGCGACCCCGAGGTGCCCGACGTCGAGGCCGCCGCGGACTACGGCCTCGACTACTCGACCGACCCGCGACTCGACCAGCACGGCGGCGTGATGCTGTGGACCGCGGCGGGTGGGGAGACCATCATGGGCGGCGGCGTCGGCTCGGTCTACGTCCCCGGGCTCGAGATCATGGCCTCGAGCGGCGGCTTCGCCAAGGAGACCGGCTTCGACCAGGAGTTCATGGTGCAGCTCGCCCTGGGCATCCTCGAGCTGCCGGGCGTCCAGGGCTAGCCAGGACGCGGCCGCCTCCCGGGGCCCTCCGCCTCACCGATCCTCCCCCGCCGCCGCACTCGCCTAACGAACGAGCGCGGCACCCGGCGCACCGGAGACGATAGGACGATGACGACCTCAAGGCCTGTGCACCTGGTCCGCGCCGAGGAGCTCGCCCCGGCGCCGTACGCGCACGCGGCGGTGACGGGGAGCGGCCGGCTCGTGTTCACGGCGGGCGCGTGCCCGCTCGACGCCGACGGGCGCACGGTCGCGATCGGCGACGTCACCGGCCAGGCGCGGCAGGTGGTCGCGAACCTCGAGGTCGCGCTCGCGGCCGCGGGCGCCCGGCTCACCGACGTCGTCAAGACGACGATCTACGTCGCCACCACCGCGCAGTCCGACCTCGGCGCCGTCTGGGACGTCGTCCACGCGGCCTTCGGCGAGCACGACGTCCCCAGCACGCTGCTCGGCGTCACCGTGCTCGGCTACGACGACCAGCTCGTCGAGGTCGAAGCCGTCGCGGTCCTCCCGGAGCCGGCACCAGGCGGCCGCACACACTGAGAACGTGGGGCCCCGACGGCAGAGGAGCAGGAACGTGCAGCGCCATGAGATCCGCCGGGACGACGTCGTCCTCTCCTACCTCGACTCGGGCACCGACGGACCCGTCGTCGTGCTGCTGCACGGTCTCGCGGGCAGCGCCGAGGAGCTGGCGCCGACGGCCACCGCGCTCACCGACCGGTTCCGCGTGCTCGTCCTCGACCAGCGCGGTCACGGGCACAGCACCCGCCGCCCGGCCGACACCTCGCGTGAGGCCTTCGCCGACGACGTCGTCGCCCTCGTCGAGCAGGTGGCGGGCGGCGGGCAGGTGGCGGCGGTCGTCGGGCAGTCGATGGGCGCCCACACCGCGCTGCTCCTCGCCGCGTGGCACCCGCAGCTCGTCTCAGCGCTCGTCCTGCTCGAGGGCGGCGTCGGCGGTGACGACGTGGACGTGCCCGCGCAGCTCGGCGACTGGTTCGCCTCCTGGCCCGCCCCGTTCCCCACACGCGCCGCCGCCGTCGAGCACCTCGGCGGCACCCCGACGGCGCGCGCCTGGGCAGCCGACCTCGACGAACGCGACGGCGGCTTCTGGCCACGCTTCGACGCCGACGTGCTGCGCGCTGTCATGGAGCCGGTCGCCGCGACGGCGCGCTGGGCCGAGTGGGAGCAGGTCGAGGCGCCGACGCTCCTCGTGCGGGGCGAGCACGGGACCATCGCCGACGACGAGGTCGCACGGATGCTCGCACTCCGTCCTGCGACGGCCCACGTCGTCGTGCCGGGCGCAGGCCACGACGTCCACCTCGACGCCCCCGAGGAGACCGCCCGGCTCGTCTTGGGCTTCCTTACTCGCGCGTGAGGGTGTGGCGTCTCGGCTGGCTACTCGAAGTCATGGATGACGATGGAGATAGACTGTTCCGAACGCGGCAGCAATGTGCAGCGGGAGTCACTCCCTTGCGAGCTCGACTCGGCTTGGGTCATGTTGGGTGGTGTCAAACATGACGCCGCCTCCGACCTCAAATTCGAACAGGACGTCCGCGCCGAATGACGACCAGAGTTCGGTATCGCGGGTGATCGCCTCGACAGCTCGGCGACCGGCAGGCGTGTCCTCGACCTTCACGGTGAGCACCCCGGTGGCAATGTCTCTCGAGAAGCCGAGCCGCTCGGCTTCCCACTTGTCGAGCTCATCACCGACGCGGGCGAAGACCTCGACCGCTTCCTCGTGCGACAGGGCGCTGGGCACCACATGGGCCACCACCCCGCGGTCACGCGCTTCCTGGACGTACTGGAGCGCCTCCGCAGAAGGGTCGCCCTCCCAGTAGAAGATCAACTCGTCGGTCCCTTCGCGGAACCCGCCGTCGACAAAACCGGGCAGCGCCGACAACTGCTCAAACGTCGGAGACAAGATCTGCGCCCGGCGAATGTCCTCGGCGCTGTACCCTGCGAACGGTGCATCAGGTGCCGGCAAGCCATCGTTCGCGTTCGCCGTGGCCACGGCTCCCGCCACTCCGAGGGCGGCAATGGTGGATACGAGCACGATCACTGATCGCGTCTTCACGTCAGCCCCCTGGGCAGATGTCGGTTACAGCACGCCGCTGCGTCGATTCGAGTGTAGGGCGCGAGCAATTCTCCGACAGGTCCAATCAGGTGAGTCCCTGCGTCGTCGTGCCGGGCGCAGGCCACGACGTCCACCTCGACGCCCCCGAGGAGACACGTCAGCTCATCCGCGACTTCCTCGTCGGCGCCGCGCGCCCCTGACCGCGCGTCAGCGTGCGCACGACCGGGCGGGCTAGGTCGCTGTTGTCGATGACGACGTCGGCGTGCTCGCGCGGGGCGCACGCGGCGAAGTAGAGCCGCTGCCCCTCGACGTAGCGGCGCACGCTCGGGTGCGCGGGGTCAGGGTGGCTGCCGTCGCGTCCCGCCATGCGGGCCACCGTCACCTCGAAGGGGGCGTCGAGGAAGACCACGAAGTCCCAGTGCGCCCGGAGCTCGCCGCGCTGCAGGAAGAGGCCGTCGACGACGAGGACCGCCGCAGGCGGGGCGGGCATCCACGGCAGGTCGATCAGCTCGTCGGTCGCCACGTCATGGACGCCCGGCCGATACCGGCCCTCGCCGTCGGGACCCATGGGCACGAGCACGTCGTCGACGAGCGCCCGGAGGTCGTAGGAGTCGAGGAAGAACCCCTCCGGCGAGTGCCGCCCACGACGATGGCGCAGCTCCCTGCGCTGATGAAAGCGGTCGGCGGACACCTGGACGACCTCACTGCCTCGCCCCCGCAGCGCCGCGGCGAGCTCGGCGGCGAAGGTCGTCTTCCCGACGCCGTCGACGCCGTCGACGCCGACCCGAAAACGGCGACCGTCCGCGCGCTCGGAGATCAGGTCCGCCACGGCGCCCACCACCCGGGCGCGTTCGGTCGAGCGATGCGCAGTCACGCCGCCATCTTCCCGGATCGAGGCGCCCGGGCCGCGGGACGACGCCGGTCCCGGTCCGCAGCGGCGTCGGCTAGGCGACGTCGGGACGCGTCATGAGGGGTGCACGGAGGTGACGCGTGAGATCCGTGGTCGTGAGGGGCGGCGTGCTCCACGTCGCCGTCGCCGCGCCGGCCGCGTCGTCAATTGTGACGCGCACCCGGTGCGGCGTCGTGATCACGCACAGGTCGGCGACGAAGCGCCCCGCGACCCACGCCCCCGACGCCACGACCGGACGCCCGAGCGGCGCGCTCTCACGCCACGCCCCCGACCCGACCTTGACCGCGGCCTCGTCCCCGAGCCGCAGCACCCACCCGTCCGCCGCAGGCTTGACCGTCACCGAGGTCCCGTCCGGCAGCGCCGAGCCCTCGACCGTCCCGTCGAGCCGCGCAGCGGTAGACCGGCCCGCGTCATTCAGCCCCGCGACCGGCGGCAGCGCCAGCCCGCGCAGCCGCTCCGCGAGCGCCGCGTCGTCGGCCCCGCTCTCCGCCTCGCCGGCGTCGTCGCCGTCGATCCCCGGCAGCAGGCACTCCCACAGCGCGTCGAACACCGGCTGGGAGTCCCCCTGCTGGGTCACGACGACGACGAGGTCCGCCTCCGGCACGACGACGCACTGCTGCCCGTAGGCGCCGTTGCCGTGGAAGCCGTGGCGCGACATCCAGACCTGGTAGCCGTAGCCGCACTGGAAGTCGGCGCCTGCGTCCGTGCCGTCGTCCCGCGTCGATGTGCTGTCGACGCGGCGGGTCGTCGCGCGCTCGACCCAGTCGCGCGGAACGAGCTGGCGATCGCCCCACCTGCCGCCGCGCAGCAGCAGCTCCCCGAAGGCGGCGACGGCCTCGGTCGTGAGGTGCAGGCCGTGGAACCCGAACACCGCGCCGCTGCCCACCCGGTCCCACTCGGCGTGGTCGATGCCCATCGGTGCGAAGATCCGCTCGTCGAGCAGGTCGGGCAGGTCGCGGCCGGTGGCGCGCTCGACCATCCGGGCGAGGACATACGTCGTCGCGTCGTCGTAGAAGTGATGCGTCCCCTCGGGGTCGGTGAACGGGACCCGCAGGAACCCCTTCGTGAGGTCGCCCGGCTCGAGCTCCCACGCGTCCAGGAGGCTGTTGGCCGCGTGCCCCGTCGTCATCGTGAGCAGGTGGTCCACCGTGAGCCGACGCGCCTGCTCGGAGGCGTCGTCGGGCACGTGCTCGGGCAGGACGTCGACGACGCGGTCCTCGAGGGAGAGCACCCCGTCGGCGACCGCGAGCCCGACGGCCATCGCGGTGAACGACTTCGTGAGCGAGTAGAGCAGGTGCGGACGATCAGCCGTGTACGGCGCCCACCAGCCCTCGGCGACGACGCTCCCGCGGCGCACGACCATGAGCGAGTGCATCTCGCCCGGGCCCTCCTCGAGCCGGTCGAGCAGAGCCCGGACGGCGCGAGCGGAGACGCCGGCGGCCGACGGGGCGGATCGGGGCAGCAACGAACCGTCGGGGAGCATCTGGGCACGGTACCTGCGGAGGCGTGGGTCGGCCACGAGAACTACCTCGCGCGACGTCGCCCCAGGGCGAGGCCTCCGAGCGCCCCGACGACGGCGCCGAGCACGACCGTCGTCGTGAGTGACGGGGCGCCGTCGCCCCTGGAGAGCCACACGGTCGCCTCGGTCGCGGCGGCCTCCCCCTCGCGCATGTGGACGTCGACGTCCACACCGCCGCGGGACGCGTGCACGGTCTGGGACGACGTCCGCACCGAGACGTCATGGACCTCCCAGCCCTGTGCCTCGAGGGTCGCGGCTACGCCAGCGCCCGAGACCTCAGCGCCCGACGCCGCCCCCACGAGCACCCCGCCCCTGTCGAACGACGGCGCCCATCTCCCACTGACCACGGGTTCGCCGCTCGTGACCAGACCGTCGATGTCGATCCCCCGCGCCATGGCGATCAGCTCGGCGTCCGTCGGCTGCACGACGTACCAGTGCAGTGCGAGCCCACCCACCGCGCCCGCTCCGGCCAGCAGGACTGCGACGAGGATGCACCGGGCCGCACGTCGGAGGGGGCTCATCTGTGGTCCGCTCTGTGGCTGAGGCCGAGGATCAACCGCCCCGTACCAGTCCGGACGCTACTGCTGTCCGACGCGCACCGTGGGCGAACTCGGCACGTTCACCTACGTGGAGCAGCGCAGCTGAGCCGGTGAGCGCAGCCAGGCGGGACCGCGTGATCGGGCCCGGTCTCGAGCAGGACGCCACCCGTCGGCGACGCCTCTACCCGGCGCAACCCCCGCCTCAGACCCGCTCGACCCGGTCGGCCTGGGGGCCGCGGTCGCTCTGCCGGACGTCGTAGCGGACGCGATCGCCCGCCTCGAGCGGCTCGGCCCCCCGCACGACGGACACGTGGACGAAGAGGTCGTCGCCACCGGCGTCTGGGCGGATGAAGCCGAAGCCGCGGTCGGGGTCGTAGCGCACGACGACACCCTCGCCGCCGCGCACCGGGGCGCTCGACGTCGACGGCCGCACCGAGCGGCTGCGGACCGGTGCGGCGGGCGCCGGGGCCGCGCCGCCCATGAGCCGCACGTGGCGCGCCTGCGGGCCCTTGTCGCCTACGACGACGTCGTACGCGACGCGGTCCCCGATGTAGAGGTCCTCCGGCCCGTCGACGAGCTCCCGGACGTGGATGAAGACGTCCTCGCCGCCCGCGTCGGGCGTGACGAAGCCGAAGCCCTTCGCGCCGTCGAACCAGGACACGGTGCCGTCCGCGCCGTCGGACGCGACCGCGGCCTCCGCGCCGAGCGGAAGCAGGTGGTCCGCCTGCGGGCCCTTGTCACCATCGACGACGAGGAACGCGACGCGCTGCCCGTCGCTCAGCACTCCCCCGCCGACGATCGCCGAGCTGTGCACGAAGATCTCCGCGCCCCCGCCGTCGGGCGTGATGAAGCCGTAGCCCTTCGCGGGCTCGTACCAGGTGACGGTGCCGAGCACGCCGAGCGCCGCGGCGACGGCGTCGGCCGTCACCCGGACGCGCAGCGCCTGCGGACCGCGCTCGTTCTCGCCGAGCTCGTACTCGACCTCCTGGCCCTCGCGGAGCAGCCGCGTGCCGTCGTCGTTGATGATCTCCGACGCGTGGACGTAGAGGTCCTCGACGCCCTCACCGACGCCGATGAAGCCGAAGCCGCGGTCGGTGTCGAACCAACGGACGATTCCCTGGGGCACGTGCACTCCTCAAAGCTGTAGGTCGCTCCCCCCAGTGTCCCCGACGCGCGCGTCGCGTCCGGCCATCTGAGCGGAGAGTTCGGTTCGCATGGTGAACCGAACTCTCCGCTCTGAGGCTGGCGTTCGCTATCGGGCCACCGTCACGCGGCTGCCGGGGCGCCGACGTCGGTCGCTAGGTACGCGTCCGGCGGGCGGCGGGCATCGGCCCGTCTCACCCTTCGTCGACGACGACCCACTCGACCTCGACGGCCGCGTCCGCGAGGGCCTGGCGGACGCGTGGCGCGAAGAGCGGCTCGACGTCCCCTTGACCGTCGAGCACGACCGAACGCCCGGCGACCCGCTCCTCGGAGAGCCCCCAGAGGTCTCCCCCGGTCGGCCCCCAGGCGTTGAGTACCCAGTAGTCCTTGGACTCACCACCTCGGACGACCGGGACACGCAGCCACCCGTGGGTGTCGCCGTCGCGACGGACACTCTCGACGGCCGCGCGAAACCGGTCGCTGTAGGCCATCGACTCGATGTCGTCGATCGCCAGCAGGTCCGGCCAGCCGGGGTCGTCGTCGTGGCGGGTCACCGGCGGGAAGTCCCACGCCGAAGGGTCGACCTCGCCTGGCTGGTGCGCGGCTGTCCACCAGTCGTCGAGCTGGTCCTCGTTGTCGTCGACGACGCTCTCGGCCAGTGCTGCGGAGCGCCACGGCTCCGGCGTGACAAGCTCGAGGTAGTCGGGCCGGACTCGGGCCACCCTGGGTGCCGCGCGCATGACCCGGATCGCGTCGTTGCTCACACAGGTCTCTAGGTGCATGAGGTCGCGGTACCGCCCTCCCGCCGGGAGCGACCCGGTCGCTCGGGCCGAGTCAGCCGACGACTCGAGATACGCCGCGACCTCGCGCAGGCCCTCGAGCGCCATCGTGACAGTGGTCCGGAGCGTCGACGAGCGCACGCCCATGCGCTCGGGACCCACCTCGAGGACGCGAGCAAGGAGCTCCGCTGGCCTCGCGGCGTCAGAGAACTCCAGCCCGGCGGCGACGCATGCGTCCCGGGTCGCCTCGATCAGGAGACGCTCGATGGCATCGACGTAGCCACCCCAGTCGTCCGACCGGCGCGCCTCCCTAGTTGCCGCGTAGAAGAGCTCCAGCGGATCAGCCTCGGTCATGAGTCCCCCTGTGGTGGTGCGTCCCATTTGTCACATCGAGCATCGGCGCGCCGCCGAGGCCACTTGAGGCCGCCGGACGGCAGAGCGGAGAGTTCGGTGCGCATGGTGCACCGAACTCTCCGCTCTGAGGCTGACGGCGATGTCACGCCGCCGGGGTGCCGACGTCGGTCGCTAGGCGCGTCGCCCGGCGGGCGGCGATCGCGGTCGCGACGAGTGCGAAGGCCACAACGGCCCCGCTCACCAGCGCGTACGCCGCGTAGTCGACGACGGGTGGCCCGGAGAACAGCCCCGCGCTCACCCCGACGACCGCGGGGATGACCGCGACCGTCCCGACGACCCACGCCGTCACGCCCGTGATCCCGGCCTCGACGGTCGTCATCGCCATGAGCTGGCGACGCGTCGTGCCGGTGCGGTGCAGCAGCGCGAGCTCGTCGCGGCGCGCGACCGTCGTCATCGCGAGCGTGCTCGCCGCTCCGACCGCGACGACGCCGAGCAGGAGCAGCAGCAGCGCGAGGCCGATGTCGTTCTCGCCGCCCGCGGACTGCATCGCCGCCTCGACGTGGGTCGCGGGGTCGGCGGCCGAGCCGCCCAGAGCGGCGATCGCCTCGGTGA
>JAFABT010000359.1 GCA_023425905.1 Actinomycetes bacterium
TCATCTGGGGGCGCGTGCGCACACGGCGCGCGGAGCGTGCGGGCCTGCAGCCGGGCGTCACGGTGGGGCCGTCCATGCGCGAACGGATCAAGGGGCCCGACGCGCAGCGCCCGGCACGTCCGGCCAGCCCGCAGGGTGCGCAGTCGTCGCTCGGCCAGGTCGCCGCGATGCTCACGGAGAGCATGTCGGGCGGTCCGCAGGGTGTGCCGCCGGGTTGGCGGCCGCTCGCGGCATCCGCGCACCTCGCGATGGAGTGGCGTGGGGTCCCGTTCTCGCTCGGAGGTGACGCGCCGACGGTGTCCCGGGCGGTCACCGGCACGGTGCGAGGCTTCGAGGCCGTGGCATTCGAGTACACGACGCTCGACCGGCACTCGCTGCACGACCGGATGGGTCGCGACCACTCGACGATGCACGTCGTGGCGGTCCGACTGCCCGTCGTGCTGCCGACCCTCGAGGTGAGCGCCGAGGGCCTCAGCGGGTTCCTCACGCGGGGCTTCGCAGGACCGGACGTCGAGGTCGGCGATCCGGCCTTCGACGCCGCGTTCCGGGTGTCGACGGGCGAGCCGCGCTTCGCGCAGGAGGTGCTCGGCCCGCAGCTGCGGCAGTGGCTGCTCGCGAGCGCACGCCAGCCGTGGCGCATCGAGGGACGCGACGTCCTCACGTGGCGCCAGGGGGGTCAGACCATCCCGCGCGTCCTCGAGGACGCCGACCGGCTCGCGACGATCGCCTCCGCCGTTCCGCTCCACGTGCTGCGGGCCCATGGGTTCGACCCTGGTGGGGCTCGGGGCTGACTGCCCGTGCCGGACCGAGGGCACTTCGCCCTGGGGCGCGTCTGAGCGGCTAGCCGTTGCGGACGAGGTGGAGGAAGTCGTCGACCTCGTCCGAGCGCACGAGCGTGAATCCGAAGCGTTCGTAGAGGCTCCGCGAACGCGTCCCGCGGAGCACCTCGAGCCTCACCGTCCCCGGGTGCGCTGCGAGCCCCGAGCGGAGCAGTTCGCTGCCGAGGCCAGCACCGTGACGGGCGGGCTCGAGGTAGAAGAGGTGGAGGTGCCAGGCGTCGTCGTCGCGGGTCCACGCGATCGAGCCGACGGGCGCGCCGTCGACCTCGACGATGCTCACCCCGCCCGCGGCGAGCGCGGCCTCGACACGCGCCCGGGAGCGTCGCGGCGACCAGCGACCCAGCCGCTCGAGCGCCGGGCGCATCGTGCGTTCCTTGAGGCCGGTGATGTAGTCAAGGTCAGCGCAGGTCGCGGGCCGTAGGACGGGGTGCAGCGCCATGTGCGGATCTTAGGGCTGGCCCGGCCAGTGCGGTGCCGGACGGCGCTTCAGGCGAGGAGCGCCACCGCGAGCCCGATCGTCGCGACGATCTCCCCGATGCCGAGCTGCTTGGGTGTCGCGCGGGGCCAGCGGTGCGGGACGAGTGCGGCGCGCGCCGTCATGACGACGAAGAAGGCCGCCAGCCACCCCCAGGTCGCGCCCGGCAACCCGGGCCAGGTCGCACCCGTCGCCCCCGCGACGACGGCGAGCGCCCCGGCGGCGAGGGCCGCGCCCGCGTGCCACCCGATGGACAGTCGCAGCATCGTCGGGTTCCCGCGCTCGCGGATCATCGTCTTCACGTAGAACGCGGTGCCGAAGAAGTACACCCATAGCACGGCCGCGACGGCCCACGCGGCGGCCGGTGCGTCGTACGGGAAGGCCCCGAGCCGCCAGGCGACGACGGCCATGGCGCAGGCCGCGAGGACGGTTGCTCCGTCGTTGAGGAGCGAGCGGTCACGGCGGCGCGCGGAGCACCAGAGGCTGATGACGAGCAGGGGCGCGAACACTGGCGCCCACCACAGCAGCTGCGGATCGAGCACGAGCAGCGTCCCGCCGACGACGGCGGTGATCGCCCCGTAGGCCAGCACGGGCGGCCGGTAGCGGGCCTTGCGGCGCGACTTGAGCCAGAGCCCGGTTGCGTGGAACGCGAAGTAGGCGACGAACCACGCGGCGGCGAGGAGGAGGTGGAGCCACGTCGCCCCGCCGAGCACCGTTCCGAGGACGAGCGGAGCGGCGAGCATCGCCCACGCCCCGTGCTGGTCGGGAACCCATCCAGGGGAGCGTCGGCGTGCCATGGAGTCAACCTAGGCTGATTAATCTGACGAACCCAACTGAAGCGTCGTGAAAACCCTCGCACACCAGGCAGCGATCCGCCTCCACCCCCGATCGGGGCCGCAGACCCTCGCAGCCCCGCCACCGAGCCCGCTGTTCTGTGCCGAAGACGCTGCTTGAGACCCGCGGGTTCGGCACAGAGCGGCGGGCTCGCGTGGAGATGGCGCGCGGATGAGGAGCGAGTCAGGGCGCGCGCCCGGCGGGTCAGCGGGTGCCGACGAGTCCTACTAGGTCGGCGATCGAGTCGACGACGTGGCTGGGGCGGAACGGAAAGCGCGCGATGTCGTGCTGCTTGGTCGAGCCGGTGAGCACGAGGAACGTCTCGAGGCCGGCCTCCATGCCGGCGACGACGTCGGTGTCCATGCGGTCGCCGATCATCGCGGTCGTCTCCGAGTGGGCGTCGATGCGGTTGAGGGCCGAGCGGAACATCATCGGGTTGGGCTTGCCGACGAAGTACGGCTTGCGGCCGGTCGCGGCAGTGATCATCGCCGCGACGGCCCCCGTCGCGGGCAGGTCGCCCTCGGTCGACGGGCCGGTGACGTCGGGGTTGGTCGCGATGAAGCGCGCGCCGCCCTGGATGAGGCGGACGGCCTGGGTGAGCGCCTCGAAGGAGTACGTCCGGGTCTCGCCGAGGACGACGAAGTCCGGGTCGTTCCCGGTGAGCGTGTACCCGGCCTCGTAGAGCGCCGTCGTGAGTCCGGCCTCGCCGATGACGTAGGCGGAGCCCTCGGGCTGCTGGTCGGCGAGGAAGTCGGCGGTCGCCATAGCCGACGTCCAGATCGACTCGAGCGGGACGTCGAGGCCGGAGCCGCGCAGTCGGGCCCGGAGGTCCCGCGGCGTGAAGATCGAGTTGTTCGTGAGGACGAGGAAGGGCGCGTCGGCGTCACGAAGAGCCTTGACGAAGTCTGCCGCGCCGGGGATGGCCTGTCCCTCGTGGACGAGGACCCCGTCCATGTCGGTGAGCCAGCTGGTGATCGCTCCCGGACGGGGGGTCATCGGGCGCCTCCGTCCTCGGTCACCGGGTCGACGACGCGATCGATGATCGCCTCGGTGACGGGCGCCGTCACGGGAACGCCGGAGCGCTTCTTCTCCCGCCACCCGCGCCACACCTCGAGGATGATCGGGATGACGGAGATCCCGACGATCGCGACGAGGATGAGCTCGATGTTGTCCTTGACGAACGTGATGTTGCCGAGGAAGTAGCCCAGGAGCGTCACGCCGACGCCCCAGACGAACGCGCCGATGACGTTGTAGGAGACGAAGTGGCGGTAGTTCATCTTCCCGACGCCTGCCGCGACGGGGGCGTAGGTGCGCACGAAGGGCACGAACCTCGCGACGATGATCGTCCGGCCGCCGTACTTGTCGAAGTAGGCGTTCGTCTGGTCGATGTAGCTCTGCTTGAAGAACCTCGAGTCGGGGCGGTTGAAGATCCGCGGACCGAACCGCCTGCCGATGACGTACGCGACCTGGTCGCCGGTGAACGCCGCGAGGAACAGGCCGGCGCACAGCAGCCACAGCGGCACGTCGATCGAGTCGTGCGCGACGAGCATGCCCGCGGTGAACAGCAGCGAGTCGCCGGGCAGGAACGGGAACAGCAGCCCGGTCTCGATGAACACGACGAGCACGACGCCGATGAGCACGTACGGCCCGAAGGACGCGATGAGCTTGTCGGCCTGGAGGAAGTCGGGCCCGAGAGTGGGAACAGGCCCTGCGGTGAGGGCGTCGAGGAGTGCTGCGGCAACCGGCATGGGTACCAGCGTAGGCGGCGTGCGGGAAGATGCCTCAGTGATCTCGGGACAGGATGGTGGGGGCGGGCCTCGCGCGGACGACGGCGCGTCCGAGGGGGCGCCCGAGCCTGAGGTCGGCGTCGGGCCCTGGCCCGGCGGCCCCGGCGCGTGGCCCGACGACCCGCGGCTCGACCCTGAGCTCCTCGCTCGCGGCGACCGCCGCAACGTCGGGGACGAGTACCGGTACTGGCGGCTCGACGCAATCGTCGCGGACCTCGACACGCGCCGGCACGGGTTCCACGTCGCCGTGGAGAACTGGGGCCACGACTTCAACATCGGCTCCGTCGTGCGCACCGCGAATGCCTTCAACGCGGCGGCCGTGCATGTCGTCGGCCGACGACGCTGGAACCGGCGCGGGGCGATGGTCACCGACCGCTACCAGCACGTCCACCACCACCCGTCGGTCGAGGACCTTCTCGCGTGGGCGGCGACGGCCGGACCCGACGGCGGCGCGCTCCCGCTCGTCGGAATCGACAACGTCCCGGGTTCCGTGCCGATCGAGGGTCGCGCGCTGCCCGAGGCTTGCGTGCTGCTCTTCGGTCAGGAGTCGACGGGGCTGTCAATCGAGGCGCAGCGGGCGTGCGAGGTCGTCCTCCACATCACCCAGTTCGGCTCGACCCGGTCGATCAACGCCGGGGCCGCTGCCGCGATCGCCATGCACTCCTGGGTGCTCCAGCACGCCGACCTCGCGACGGCGTCATCCGTCGACGGGTGAACGCGTCCCACCTGTCGGACAAAACCGGACGAACACGTTGAAACGGATGGGAGCGATTCCATAGGATCACGCGGCGCCGACCACCGCGGTCGGCTCCTCCTGGAGGTCCTCCGCATGCGCCAACGGTCTAGTGCCGTCCTGCTCACCCTCGCCGCCGTTCTGCTGGGCTCGGTCGGCATCGTCTCCGCCGCCCAGGCCGAGGCTCCCACCCCCGCGTACACCTACGCCGGCACCGTGCCCATCCCCGTCGCCGATCACGCGCTCCAGAGCGACGCCAGCCCTGCCCTCGTGGGCGAGGAGCTCTTCCTCGCGCGTGACCACCAGGTCCTCGCCGCCCACATCGAGACGGGCGAGACGCGCGCCTTCCCCGCGACGCCGTACTCGGACTGGGTGCGACACGTCGCGACCCATGACGGCCTCGTCTACGTCGGCAGGAACGCCACGTCGGCGATCGACGTGTACGACACGGCCGGGACGCTCGTCCGCACGATCCCTGGCGAGTCCGGATCGGGCATCACGTCGCTCACGGTCGCAGAGGACGGCACGGTCTTCGCCGTCGTCCGATCGGTCTTCAGCGGCTACGTCCTCGAGGCTCGCCCCGACGGGACGACGCGTCGTCTGCTTGAGGACCTCAATTGCGGCTCCACGTTCCACCCCATGAAGATCTGCGACCCGTCGTCGACGTCGATCGCGGTCGACGACGACCACATCTACCTGAGCGTCTACTACTGGGGCGTCGTCACGATCCACAGCCGGACGGGCGCCCACCAGGCGACGCTCGAGGAGCCGCGCAGGCAGTTCATCACCGCAGGTCAGCGGTCGATCGCGGCCCACGACGGCCTCGTCTACCTCACGACCTACAACAAGGACGAGATCGACGTCTTCGAGCCCGCGGCTGAAGGCGGCAAGCCGACTCTCGTCAAGCGCGCGAGCCTCACCGACGACAGCGCGCTGCCGCGGCTCCGCTCCGCCCACTCGCGGCCGGTCGTCACGGACGACGGCCGCATCATTCTCGCGAACTCGTCCGGGTCGACCGCCTCCCGCGGCAACGTCCTCATCCTCGATCCCGTGCCGGCCGCCTGGCGTGCACCCGCGGTCACCGGCACGCCTGAGGTCGGCCGTACGCTCACCGCGGACGTCGGACTGTGGCCGACGGGTGACGGCGACGTCACTGTCCAGTGGCTCCAGAACGGCCAGCCGATCCCGGGCGCGCACGGACGCACGTACGTCGTCGCTCCCGGGGACGCCGGGCGCGACCTCGCGATCGAGGTGACGGTCGGCTACGGGGACCGGGAGCCCGGTCGGGCGACGAGCGCTGTCGTGCGCGTCGTCAGCCCGCCCACGGTCCCCCCGACGCCCACCGTGACGCCCACCCCTGCGCCCAGCCGCACCACGACCCCGACCCCGACGCCCTCGGTGTCGCCGACGCCGGCCGCGACGGTGACGGCACGGCTCGTCCGGTCGACGGTCCCGCGCTCGACGAAGGCGAAGGTCGCGGTCACGGTCCGTACGACGGGGGCGCCCGCGGTCGGGCGGCTGCGCGTCTTCGCGGGTTCGAAGCAGGTCGCCTCGGCCTCCGTGACCGCGGCCCGCAAGGGTTCCCGGACCGTGACGCTCCCGTACCTCAAGGTCGGCACCCACACCCTCACGGTGCGCTTCGACGGGGCCGGCACGTCGGCGACGTCCGCCCCGCGCACCCTCAAGGTGAAGAAGGCGAGCGCGAAGGCACGCCTCGTGCTCGTCCGGTCGAAGGTCGCCCGCACCGCGAAGGCGAAGGTCAAGGTGACCGTCTCGGTGGCGGGCCTGGCCCGTCCCACGGGCAAGGTGAGGATCTACGACGGCAAGAAGAAGCTCAGGACGATCACGCTCTCGGCCAAGCATCGGGGCACGATCACCGTGAAGCTCCCCCGGCTCAAGCCCGGCAAGCACACGATCCGCGCGACGTACAGCGGCTCGAGCCAGGTGAAGAAGGCCACGACGCCCAAGAAGGTCCTCACCGTGAGGCGATGACCCACTGCAGCACCGCAGCCCCCCTCGGGCGGGCCGACGCAATTCGTTGGCCCGCCCGAGGTGCGCCGGGAGAGGATGACGGCGATGTCAGCCACTGTGATCGCCCGCGGCCTCACCGCCGCCCACGCCGACCGCACCCTCTTCTCCGGTCTCGACCTCGTCGTCGCCCCGGGCGACGTCGTCGGCCTCGTCGGCGCCAACGGGGCCGGCAAGTCCAC
>JAFABT010000377.1 GCA_023425905.1 Actinomycetes bacterium
GGCGCGGCGTGCCGTGCCCGGGGCGCTGCCTCGGGTGCCGCAGCAGGATGCGCCGCCGCGCTCACGAGGGCGCCGAGCGCGACGTCGAGCTCGGTGACGAGCACCGCGCCGACGGACGTCGGCAGCACGGGCCCGTCCGTGAGCTCGACCGGCCCGCCCGCGTCCGCGGCAACCGTCTCGCGGAGCAGAGCACGCTCACCCGCGGGCACGAGGACGTCCCGCCACGTGAGGGCACCCGAGCCGGCGTGGACCTCGTCGCGCTCCGGGCGCCGGATCGTCACCTGTGCGGCGCCCCGGACGACCACACGCAGGGACCCGGGTGCCGCGGCGGGACGCTCGACGAGCGCGAAGACCACGGGCAGCCGCCCGAGGTCGTGGCCGACGAGCGCCATGAGCCGGCTCGACGGCGAGGCCACGAGGGCGTGCCCGAGGCGTTCCGCGGCCTCCGAGGCGACGCTCGCGGGCAGCAGCGCAGCCCAGTCCGGCCCGACGAGAGCGACGAGCGGACCGGGACGGTAGAGGTGCTGGGCGCCGGTCATCGGGGCGTCACCGCGCGACGCGGTGCACCCGGGCGCATGATGTCCTGGGTTCGCACGGCCTCACCTCCCCGTTCGGCTGTCCCTTGTGTGTAGCGACACGGCACTCGACCATCTTGAGCGGTCGTGAGCGTACCGGAGTCGCGTCTCACGCACCGGGCAGGAGAATCACCCGATGGCGCGTACGTCAGCTGGCACGCTCGACGAGGGCGTCGGAGAAGGACACGAGCGCGTCCTTCGCCGGTCCGGCTGGCAGACCTGCGAGCTCCGCCGCAGCATCGCGAGCGAAGGCGGCAGCCCGCTCACGGGTCTCCGCGACGACGGGATGGGCCCGGAGCTCGGCGACCGCCTCGTCGAGCGCGGCGTCGCCGGAGAGGTCGGAGTCGAGCAGCTCGACGAGGGCACGGTCCTCGGCCGAGGCCCCGGCTGCTGACGCACGTGCACGCAGCAGAAGAGCCGGCATCGTCGGAACCTTCTCGCGCAGGTCCGTCCCCGGGGTCTTGCCCGTCTGCGCGTCGTCTCCCCCGAGGTCGATGACGTCGTCGGCGAGCTGGAAGGCCACACCGACCTTCTCCCCGTACCGCACGAGCAGCTGGACGACCTGCGGCGGGCAGCCCGCGAACATCGCGCCCATGCGGCCCGACGTCGCGATGAGTGAGCCGGTCTTGTCCGAGAGCACCTGGAGGTAGTGCTCGACCGGGTCCTCGCCCTCCTGCGGGCCGACCGTCTCGTGGAGCTGACCGAGGCACAGCCGCTCGAACGTCGCCGCCTGGATGCGCACGGCCTCAGGGCCGAGCCCTGCGACGATCGAGGAAGCGCGGGCGAACAGCAGGTCACCTGTGAGGATCGCGACCTGGTTCCCCCACACCTCGTGCGCGGAGGGCGCACCCCGGCGAAGCGGCGCGGAGTCCATGACGTCGTCGTGGTAGAGCGTCGCGAGGTGCGTGAGCTCGCACACGACCGCGGCGTCGACGACCTCGGGACGCATGCCGTCACCGAGCTGCGCCGCGAGGATCGCGAGCATCGGGCGCAGCCGCTTGCCGCCCGCGTTGACGAGGTGGCGCGAGGCGGTGTCGGCGAGCAGGTCCGCGTGCGAGACGGCGTCGCGCAGACGTTCCTCGACGAGCTGCAGCCGCGCGCCGACGACCTCCGCGAGGACGGCGTCGGCGAGCGGCAGGCTCGCGGTCGTGAGGGGCTGAGGGGTCACGGGATGAACATAGCCGCCCGGGACGCCAGGTCGAGAACCGGGCCGGGCACGACGCCGAGCGCGATCGTCGCGAGGGCGCACAGCCCGATCGCCACCGCGGTGAGCCCCTCGGAGCGCACGACCTGGACGTCGATGACGGTCCGGGTCGCGGTGGCCGTCGCCGTGCCGGACGCAGCGCCCGCCTCGGTCGCGTCGGCGACGTCGTCCGCACGGGCGTCGGCCGTGCGCGGCTCGGCTGCGTCCGTGAAGAACATGAGGACGATGATCCGCACGTAGAAGAACGCCGCCGCGGCCGAGGCGAGCACGCCGACGATGACGAGCGCCGTCGCCCCGCCCTGCGCCGCGGCCGCGAAGACCGCGAACTTGCCCGCGAAGCCCGCGGTGAGCGGGATGCCCGCGAAGGACAGCAGGAACAGCGCGAAGGCCGTGGCGAGCGCCGGGTTGGTGCGCCCGAGACCTGCCCACTGGGACAGGTGCGTGGCCTCGCCCAGCACCGTGTCGCCCTCGGGCCCGCGCCGCACCTGACGGACGAGGCTCACGACCGCGAAGGCACCCACCGTCGCTGCGCCGTAAGCGAGCAGGTAGAACACGACCGAGGAGATGCCCGACGGCTCGAGCGCGACGAGGCCCGTGAGGACGAAGCCGGCGTGCGCGATCGAGGAGTACGCGAGGATCCGCTTGACGTCGGTCTGGACGAGCGCGATGACCGTCCCGACGACCATCGTGAGGATCGCGACGCCCCACATGGCGGGGCGCAGGTCCCACTCGAGCGCAGGCGCGAGCACGTAGACGACGCGGAGCAGCGCACCGAAGGCCGCGACCTTCGTCGCCGCGGCCATGAAGCCCGTGACCGGCGTCGGAGCACCCTGGTAGACGTCCGGCGTCCACGAGTGGAACGGCACCGCGCCCACCTTGAACAGCAGCCCGACAAGAAGCATGACGACGCCGACGACGAGGATCTCCTCGCCCACCGTCGACGTGCCGATCGCCGCCGCGATGCCGCCGAGCTGGACGGAGTTCGCGAAGCCGAAGAGCAGCGCCGTGCCGAAGAGGAAGAACGCCGACGAGTACGCGCCGAGCATGAAGTACTTGAGCGACGCCTCCTGGCTGAGCAGCCGCGAGCGACGCGCCATGCCCGTGAGGAGGTAGAGCGGCAGCGAGAGGATCTCGAGCGCGATGAACATGACGAGCAGGTCGCCCGCCGCGACGAAGACGAGCATCCCGCCGACTGCGAAGAGCGTGAGGGGGAAGATCTCCGTCTGGACGAGGCCCTTCGACCGCGCGAGCTCCTCGTACTCCGAGCCGGGAACCGCTGCGGCCTGCGCCGCGAAGGCACCCTCGCCCGTGACCGACCGGTCCGCGATGACGAGGAGCGCGACCGCGCTCACGAGGACGATGACGCCCTGGAGGACGAGCGTCACCGGGTCGGCCTGGTACGAGCCGCCGAGGACGCTCACGCCACCGTCGGCGGCCGTGTCACGCCACAGGATCGCGAGGACGACGACCGCGGCCGCGAGGACGGCGAGTGACAGGACGAGCTGCACCGTGCGCCGCACCCGCTCCGGCACGAGCGCCTCGACGAGGACGCCGAGCACGGCGCCGCCGAGGACGAGGAGGACGGGCGTGAGCTGCAGCCAGTCGACGTGGGGAGTGACGAAGTCGCTCACGAGGCGCTCCTCTCGACGGTGCCGCTAGTGCCGCTGAGACCGGCGACGGCGGGGGCGACCACGGGACGGATGTCGTCGACCCCGACGACGCCCAGGGTCTTGGTGGCGGGCTCGGCGACAAGGTCGAGCGCCGGGCCCGGGACGAAGCCGAGCGCGAGGAGGGCGACCACGAGCGGGGCGACGACGGCCTTCTCGCGGATCGAGAGGTCCTTGGTCGTCTCGAGGCCTTCTCGCACGGGCCCGGTGAAGATGCGCTGGTACGTGAGCAGCACGTAGAGCGCGGCGAGCACGACTCCGAGCACCGCGACGAGCGCGGCGGGGCCGGAGCGGGCGTACGTGCCGATGAGGACGAGGAACTCCGAGACGAAGGTCGACAGTCCGGGCAGCGACAAGGCAGAGAGACCTGCGACGAGGAAGACGCCCGCGAGGACGGGGGTGACCTTCTGCAGTCCGCCGAAGTCCGCGATGCGGGCCGAGCCCCGCCGCGCGACGAGGATCCCCGCCGTGAGGAAGAGCAGCCCCGTCGACAGCCCGTGGTTGACCATGTAGAGCGACGCGCCCGCGATCGACGTCGACGTGAAGGCGAAGATGCCGAGCACGATGAAGCCGAAGTGGGACACCGACGTGTAGGCGATGAGCCGCATGAGGTCGGACTGGCCGATCGCGAGCAGCGCCCCGTAGAGGATCGAGATGACCGCGAGGACGATGATCACGGGCGCCGCCCACCGCGAGGCGTTCGGGAACAGCGGCAGGCAGAGCGTGAGCATCCCGAAGGTGCCGACCTTGTCGAGGACGCCGACGAGGAGGGTCGAGGTGCCGGCGGTCGCGCTCTGCGCGGCGTCGGGCAGCCACGTGTGGACCGGGAACATCGGCGCCTTGATCGCGAAGGCGAGGAAGAAGCCCGCGAAGAGGAGCTTCTCCGTCGTCGGGTCGAGCGTGAGCCCCGTGAGGTTGTCCGTGAGGAAGCCCTGCGGCCCGCCCGGCCCCTGGAGGTAGAGCACGACGACCGCGGCGAGCATGACGAGCCCGCCCGCGAGCGAGTAGAGGAGGAACTTGATCGCCGCATAGCGCCGGTTCACCCCGCCGAACATCCCGATGAGGAAGTACACCGGGATGAGCATGGCCTCGAACAGGACGTAGAAGAGGAAGACGTCTCGGGCGGCGAACACGGCGACCATGAACGACGTGAGCACGAGCACGAGGCCGAAGAAGTGCCGGCGTCGACCGGCGTCCTTCTGCTCCCGCCACGCGGCGAGGACGACGAGCGGGACGAGCAGCACCGACAGACCGATGAGCGCGAGGCCCACGCCATCCACACCGAGCGCGTAGCTCGCGCCGAGCGCGGGGATCCAGTCGTGCGTCTCGAGCAGCTGGTGCGTGCCCGCCGCGGCCGTGTCGAAGGCCGTGAACGCGGCGACCGCGAGCCCGAGCTCGAGGAGCGCGAACGCAAGGGCGACCTCGCGGACGCGGGAGCGGGCGCCCGCGGGCAGCAGCCACACGACGGCTGCGCCCACGAGGGGCAGCGCGACGAGGGCCGTGAGCCAGGGGAAGTCCGGGGTGGTCAACATTCTGTGATCTCCCTCAGATCCGGGTGGCCAGGGCGAAGGCGACGAGGACGACTGCCCCGACGAGGAGCGTCGCCGCATAGCTGCGGACGTAGCCCGTCTGCAGCTTGCGCAGGACGGCGCCGAGCGCGAGCGTCACGTGGCCGAGGCCACCGACCGCGCCGTCGACGACCTGGGAGTCGGTGTAGACGAGCGAGCGCGTGAGGTACCGGCCGGGCTGCACGAGCAGGCCGTCGTTGACCTCGTCCTGGTAGAGGTCCTTGCGCGCCGCCCGGGTGAGCACGGACCCGCGCGGAGCGACGACGGGCACGGTCGAGGCCGCGTACTGCCGCCAGGCGAGGAACAGCCCGATCGCGACGAGCGCGAGCGTGAGCCCCATGATGAGCGGGATCGGCAGCACCGGCTCGTGGTGCTCGACGTGCCCGGTGACGGGCTCGAGCCACGTCGTGAAGGCCCCGCCGATCGAGAGCAGCCCGCCGAGGGCCGCGGAGCCGACCGCGAGGACGACCATGGGGACGGTCATGAGCAGCGGCGACTCGTGCGGGTGCTGCTCGGCGCCCTCGTCCTTCGTCGTCCAGCGCTTCTCGCCGTGGAAGGTCATGAAGAACAGGCGGGACATGTAGAAGGACGTGAGGCCCGCGCCGAGGAGGACGACCGTGCCGAACACCCAGGCGCGCCACTCGGCGCCGTCGACGGGCACGAAGGCCGCCTCGATGATCTTGTCCTTCGACCAGAAGCCCGCGAAGGGCGGGACGCCGAGGATCGCGAGCCAGCCGAGGCCGAAGGTGATCCACGTGATCTTCATGTACCTGCCCAGGCCGCCGTAGCGGCGCATGTCGACCTGGTCGTTCATGCCGTGCATGACGGACCCGGCGCCGAGGAACATGCCGGCCTTGAAGAAGCCGTGCGTGACGAGGTGGAAGATCGCGAACGCGTACCCGACCGGCCCGAGGCCGGCGGCGAGCATCATGTAGCCGATCTGCGACATCGTCGAGGCGGCGAGCGCCTTCTTGATGTCGTCCTTCGCGCAGCCGACGATCGCCCCGAAGATCAACGTGATCGCCCCGATGACGACGACGGCGAGCTGCGCGTCGGGCGCGCCCTCGTAGATGGGCGCGGAGCGGACGACGAGGTAGACGCCCGCGGTGACCATCGTCGCGGCGTGGATGAGCGCGGACACGGGCGTCGGACCGGCCATCGCGTCGCCGAGCCAGGACTGCAGCGGGAACTGGGCCGACTTGCCGCACGCGGCCAGCAGCAGCGCGAGACCGATCGCGGTGAGCGTGCTCTGCGGGAGCTGCTCGACGGAGGCGAAGACCGACGTGAAGTCGAGGGCGCCGACGTTCGCGACGAGGAGCATCATCGCGGTGAGCAGGCCGAGGTCACCGACGCGGTTGGCGATGAAGGCCTTCTTCGCGGCGACCGCGTACGGCGTCTTGTGGTTCCAGAACCCGATGAGCAGGTACGACGCGAGACCGACGCCCTCCCAGCCGACGAAGAGCAGCACGAAGCTGTCTGCGAGGACGAGCAGCAGCATCGCCGCGATGAAGAGGTTGAGGTACGCGAAGAACCGCCGACGGGCCGGGTCGTGCTCCATGTAGGCCACGGAGTACACGTGGATGAGCGTCCCGACGAAGGTGACGAGCAGGACGAACGTGAGCGAGAGCGGGTCGAGCCGCAGGCCCGCCGCGAGCTCGAGGTCGCCCACGGAGATCCAGTCGAACAGGTGCAGCTCGCGGACCCGGCTCTCCCCCGGCAGGCCGAGGAGCGACACGAGGATCGCGGCGGCGAGCACGAAGGAGAAGGTCGACGCCGCGACACCGAGCCAGTGGCCCCAGCGGTCGGAGCGCTTGCCGAGGACGAGCAGGAGCGCGGCGCTCAGCAGCGGCACGAGGACGAGCAGGTGGCCCGCGCTCTGGAACGCGCCGGAGGCCGCCTCGACCGTGCCCGGCACCCAGTCCGTGGACTGTGCGGGAAGCAGGAGATGCACCGTCACTCCCTCAGTTCTTCAGCAGGTTGACGTCGTCGACCGAGGCCGACTTACGGGTTCGGAAGATCGCGATGATGATCGCGAGCCCGACGACGACCTCAGCGGCGGCGACGACCATGACGAAGAAGGCGAGCACCTGCCCTTCGAGGTTGCCGTTGATCCGCGCGAACGCGACGAGCGCGAGGTTGGCCGCGTTGAGCATGAGCTCGACGCCCATGAACACGATGATCGCGTTGCGCCGCACGAGGACGGCCGCGGAGCCGATCGTGAACAGCAGCGCCGCGAGGATGACGTAGTTCGTGGGGTTCACCGCGAGCCCTCCTGGTCCGGTGCAGAGT
>JAFABT010000380.1 GCA_023425905.1 Actinomycetes bacterium
CTGCTGGGCCGCTCGCCGGACAGAAGCGGGGCGCTGCTCAATATTGAAGAACTGCCCGCCCCGGAGGATGCCGGCAAGGAAAACGCCGTCGGCAGTGTCGGGCTGCTCGTAATGCTCAATAAAAAGCTGATTTCAAATTCGCTTTACATGCTGTTTGACCTGCTGGGCAAGACAAAGAACCGTCTGTTCATCTCGCAGGTTTCAGCTTTTTTCATGTTGGCAGTATACCGTATGTTTAGAATCGTCTATTCCGCCGACAGCAAAAACCCGCAGGCGCTTTTTTCGGTGCCAAAGCCGCTGGCTCCGGGTTATGCCGACGCCGCCATGCGCGCGTTTGAAAGCAACGCCGAAGCCATCGTCTCGGGCGAGCTTAAGCATATCCCCGGGCTGGGCGATATCGAGGAGGTTGTTCCCGTGCCAATGACCACCCAGTCGCTCAACGAAAATTATCCGCTGTTTGCCGCCTCGCTGTTTAACCTGATTAAAAACGCCGAGGAGCAGCTGCCGGGCGATAAATCCGCAAAGTAAGCCGCTAAGCGGTGAGCCGTTGTACATTAAGACGTATAATAGCCGTTTGCGGCTATTATACCATGAACGCAGTGAATGGTATAATTTGCGCATCAAAAGGCGGTTGCCCCACAAGGGGCGAGCCGTTGCGCATCAAGGGGTATAATAGCCGTTTGCGGCTATTATACCACAAAGCGGAATCCTTTTTCCATCATTACTGTTAAAACGCCTCAAACAAGGCCGCCCATACCGTCACTGGAGCCACAGGGTTTAAAAACCGCTGCAAAACAGCCTTTGTTTGCAGCGGCTTTTTGTGTGTTGCGGCTTAAAGTGGGCTTTGGTCTCCTTTGATATTTTGCGCAAAGCGTTCAATATCATCCAGGGTGCTAAACGGCACCGAGGCCTGCATGATATTCTCCTGAACATAAGAAGGCAGGCCTTCAAAATACGCCTTAACCTGCGGATTATTCATCCATTCGGGTTTGCTGTCCATCGCTGGCACGCTCCTTTACTGAATATTGCCTTTATTTTGTGCCAAACGCTTCAAATAATTCAGCCTTCGGGTGTGCGGCGCAAAAAAGCTGTTTTTTCACTCGGTTTGTCGAAAAATTGCCGTTTGGCGTCAGACCGCTCAAGGCGGCGCAAAAGGGTATCTGCACTGCCTCGTATGGGCCTGTTGCACCCGGAACGTTTGTTCCAGAATTTGCTGCAATCGGTTGCTTTTCTTTTTGTGATGCGCTATAATAATTTTAATGTACAAAACTCAAACGGCTGACGCCGGCACCTATAAATGGACGGAGGATTTTAACGATGGCTGAAGATAAGCAAAGTGCACTGGAAACCGCCCTGAGCCAGATTGAAAAGAAATTTGGCAAAGGCGCGGTGATGAAGCTTGGACAGCACAGCACACTTAATGTTGACGCAATTCCCACCGGCTCGATCGCGCTGGACTATGCGCTGGGCATCGGCGGCGTTCCCAAGGGGCGCATTGTCGAAATCTACGGGCCGGAATCCTCCGGTAAAACCACCGTTGCGCTACACATTGTGGCCGAAGCGCAAAAACGCGGCGGCGATGCGGTTTTTATCGACGTTGAGCACGCGCTCGACCCCGTTTATGCCCAGGCTTTGGGCGTGGATATTGATTCGCTGCTCGTCTCGCAGCCCGATACCGGCGAACAGGCGCTGGAAATCTGCGAGGCGCTTGTGCGTTCGGGCGCCATTGACGTCGTGGTCATCGACTCGGTAGCCGCCATGGTCACCAAGGCTGAAATTGAGGGCGAGATGGGCGATTCCCACGTCGGCCTTCAGGCGCGCCTCATGAGCCAGGCGCTGCGCAAGCTCACCGGCGCCATTTCAAAATCCAACTGCATCGCCATCTTCATCAACCAGCTGCGCGAAAAAATCGGCGTGATGTACGGCAACCCCGAGACCACGCCCGGCGGCCGCGCGCTCAAGTTTTATTCCTCGGTGCGTCTGGACGTGCGCAGAATTGAACAAATTAAGCAGGGCGGCGAAATTCTTGGCAACCGCACCCGCGTCAAGGTGGTTAAAAACAAGGTTGCACCGCCCTTTAAAGAGGCGGAATTTGATATTATGTACGGCAAGGGCATCTCAAAGGAGGGCGAAATTCTCGACCTCGCGGTCAAGCTTGGCGTGGTGCAGAAGAGCGGCTCGTGGTTTTCTTACGGCGACACCCGCCTGGGTCAGGGCCGCGACAACATCAAGGATTACCTTAAAGGCAACGCCGAACTCATGGAGGAGATTGCCGTCAAGGTGCGCGAGGGCATCAACACTGTGGGTATCGAAAAGCCCAAGTCCTCCAAGGGCCGCGCCACCGCCAAGGCCTCTGCCGATATCGACGTGGAGGTCGATTCGGAGAGCGGTAACGAATGATTATCACCGACGCGCGCCAAACGAAGCGCGGCAAAATCTCGGTTTATGCCGACGGTGAATTTTTGTTTGCCATTGAAAAGGAATGCTGGCAGCTCTCAGGGCTTGCGGTCGGCGCCGAGACGGACGAAGAGGTGCTGCACGGCCTGCTGCGCCAAAGCCGCGCGCAGGAGGCAAAACGCCGCGCGCTGAACATGCTTTCCGCCCGGAGCTACACCGCCCAGTCCCTCACCCGCCGTCTGGCGGAAAAAACAGATGGCGAAGCGGCCCGCGCGGCCGTCTCTCGCATGGCGGAGCTGGGGCTGGTCGACGACGAAGATTACGCCCTGCGCTGCGCGCGCGACCTGTTTAACCTGCG
>JAFABT010000001.1 GCA_023425905.1 Actinomycetes bacterium
ACCGGCCCGGGCAGGGTGAGGCCGCCGAGCCCCTCGGGGAGCGTGAAGAGACCTTCGAGCCACCGCAGGAATGAGCTGAGCAGTGACTCGCCCTGGTGGTACGCCGGGTCTGCGAGCTCGTCGAACGCCCAGCGACGGGCGGTCTCTGCGTCGGGGACCACCGGCACGTCCGTCGTCGACGGGCCGAGGGCACCGAGGCGCCCGAGGGGGAGCACCGTCATCGCGCGGCGCCGGCCCGCTCTGCCGCGGCGCGCGCGAGCGTGACGTCGAGGCCTTCCCGGCGCATCCGGAGATCGATGTAGATGAGCGCGATCGCCGCAGCGGTGAAGCCCGCGGTCGCGGTGAGGGTGAGGGCGTCACCCACGGCGGCCAGGGCGTAGGGCCCGAAGGAGAGGTAGGACTCAGGCGGGAAGAAGATCGCGGACACCATGGCGATCGGCGTGACGATGACCGCTGCGACGACCCCGACGATGAGCTGGACGACGAGGTAGTAGCCCAGGACGCGCCAGAACGAGCGGCGCGTGAGGCCCCATGCCCGGCGGATGGCGCCGACGACCGATCCGCCCTCGAGCATGATCGTCGCGGGGGCGAGGAGGGTGCGGACCCCGAACCACAGCGCGAAGACGACGTACGCGGTCCCACCGAGGAAGAACCACGTGAGCATCCAGCCCCACTGCTGCTGGAGGCCGAGCGCGATCGAGGGCCCCAGCCACGCCGCCATCGCGAGGAGGTTGGCGAGGAAGACCGTCGCGGTCACGCCGAGCAGCCGCCAGATGCGGGCCATGCCGAGGGTCCACAGCTCACCCGGGGAGATGACCTCGCCGAGCGTGGACCGGCTCACGCACACGACGAGGAGACCGGACAGGACGAGCGAGGCGAGGACCGTCGTCGGCACCGAGGTGAGGAGGTCCGCCACCGTCGAGGCGAGCGTGATGTCGAGGCCGAGGGTGCCGTCCGGGTCGATGTCACGGAAGTATCCGCCGAGCTCGCCCGCGAGGAGCGCGGTCACATAGGACGACAGGAGCGCCTGGATGACGACGGCCACGGCGACGACGAGCGCCGTCATGCCGATCATCACCCGCGGGTTGTGCCGGACCGATCGGAACGCACCGTCGAGCACGTCGAGCAGCCCGAGGGGGCGCAGCGGGATCGTCCCGGGACGGACGTCGGCACCCGACCACGGCTGCGGACCGTGACCCGCCTGCTGCGGGTAGCCGGCCGTCGGAGGCGTCCCCGGAGGGGTCGGGGGCACGCCCCAGGCGCTCTGGGCGGGGTACGCGGTGGGGGGCGCGCTCGACGGGGCGGACCACGAGGGCGCGCCCTGCGCGCCGGGTCCGCCGGCCGACTGCTGCCCCGTCTCCTGCTCCGGCGACGTCATGCGGACATGGTGCCATGACAGCGCACGCCGGACGTCGCGGTCCGCAGCGACGCGGGTGGTGAGAACGGGATGCTGAGGCGCGCGCCGCGCCACGACGCGCGCCCGGGGTGGCACGATGACCCCATGAAGGGTCGTGTACTGGTCGTCGACGACGACGTCGCGCTTGCCGAGATGATCGGCATCGTCCTGCGCTCGGAGGGATTCGAGCCCTACTTCTGCGCGGACGGCGATTCCGCGCTCGGGACGTTCCGCGACACCAACCCGGACCTCGTGCTCCTCGATCTCATGCTGCCCGGCAAGGACGGCAACGAGGTCTGCCGCCTCATCCGCGCGGAGTCGGGAGTCCCGATCGTCATGCTCACAGCCCGGAGCGACACGGTCGACGTCGTCCTCGGCCTCGAGTCGGGCGCCGACGACTACATCTCGAAGCCCTTCAAGCCCAAGGAGCTCATCGCACGGGTGCGGGCGAGGCTGCGCCGCACCGAGGAGCCGAGCCCCGAGCAGCTGAGCATCGGCGACCTCCAGATCGACGTCGCCGGGCACCGCGTCCTGCGCGAGGGCAGCCAGATCTCCCTCACCCCGCTCGAGTTCGACCTGCTCGTCGCGCTCGCCCGCAAGCCGTGGCAGGTGTTCACGCGGGAGATCCTGCTCGAGAAGGTGTGGGGCTATCGCCACGCGGCCGACACGCGCCTCGTCAACGTTCACGTCCAGCGTCTCCGGTCGAAGATCGAGGCCGACCCGGAGAACCCGGAGATCGTCCTCACGGTGCGCGGGGTCGGGTACAGGGCGGGCCCGGCGCCCTCGTGACGAGGGTTGAGCCGACGACGACCCAGGTGGTCGGACCGTGACACGTCCGTCGCTGAGGGCGCTCGTGCTGCGCTCGCGGACGAGGCGCCTCGTCCGCCGTGGCCTCGCGAGCTTCCGCTCCTCGCTCCAGGTCCGCGTCATCTCCTCGACGCTCGCTCTCGGTCTGCTCGCGGTGCTCGTCCTCGGCGGCTACTTGTCGGGGCAGATCCGGAACGGCCTGCTCGAGCAACGCATGGACGAGATCCTCCAGGAGTCCTCCCGGGTCGCGCGCCAGGCACAGGCGACGATGGACGCGTCGACGGCCCAGACGGGCGTCGAGGTCCAGGAGCTGTTCCGTGCGGTGCTCTCCGGGGTGCAGGCGAGCGGCCCCGGCAGCCGCGAGGTGTTCCTGCTGCAGCCCGAGGGGAGCACGCAGCCCGTGCTCGTCAACGACCTCGCCACGGACGGCAGCCTGCGTCCGCTCATCTCGACGCCGTTGCGCGCCGCGACCCTCGCGGGGGACGGGACGCAGCACTGGCAGTCGGTCGGCATCCCGAAGGGCGACGCGCGGGTGGCGGTGAGCGAGGGGGAGGCCGTGCCGGGCGTCGTCGTCGGATCGGCGGTCACCGTCCCCGTCGTCGGACGCTACGAGCTGTACCTGCTGTACTCGTTGGAACCGGAGCAGGCGACGCTCGGGTTCATCCAGCGCATGCTCGGCCTCGGCGGGATCCTCCTCGTCGCGATGCTCGGGGCCATGACGTGGCTCGTCACGCGGCAGGCCGTCCTGCCGGTGCGGCAGGCGGCCGCCGTGGCGGAGCGTCTCGCGGACGGTCATCTCGCGGAGCGCATGGAGGTCCGGGGGCAGGACGAGATGGCGACCCTTGCGCGGTCGTTCAACGAGATGGCCATGTCGCTCCAGGTGCAGATCCACCAGCTCGAGAGCCTCTCAGCCCTGCAGCGGCGCTTCGTCTCAGACGTGTCGCACGAGCTGCGCACCCCGCTTACGACGATCCGCATGGCCGGCGACCTCCTCCACTCGGCGCGCGAGGGCTTCGACCCCGCCGCCCGGCGCAGCGCAGAGCTCCTGCTCACCCAGCTCGACCGCTTCGAGGAGCTGCTCGCGGACCTGCTCGAGATCTCGCGCTTCGACGCGGGGGCCGCCGTCCTCGAGGCCGAAGGGCGGGACGTGCGCGACGTCGTCACCTGGGCGGTCGAGGCCGCCTCGCCGCTCGCCGCGACCAAGGGTTCCTGGCTCTCGGTCGACCTGTCCGAGGAGCCGGTGAAGGCGGACATCGACCCGCGGCGGGTCGAGCGCATCCTGCGCAACCTGCTCGTCAACGCGATCGAGCACGCGGAGGGGACGCCGGTGGAGGTGCGGGTCGTCGCAGACGCGCGGGCGGTCGCGATCGGCGTGCGCGATCACGGCATCGGCATGACGGCCGCCGCGGCGGAGCGGGTGTTCGACCGGTTCTGGCGGGCCGACCCTGCCCGCACGCGGACCTCCGGCGGCACGGGCCTCGGACTGGCGATCGCCCTCGAGGACGCCCACCTCCACGGGGGCTGGCTGCAGGCGTGGGGGGCGCCGGGAGCGGGGGCGCACTTCGTCCTCACGCTTCCGCTGCGCGCTGGGATTCGTCTGGAGGCGAGCCCGATCGACCTCGTGCCGCCGGACGAGCCCGTGAGCGACCTCGGGGTCGAGGCGGAGACGGCGGGGCCGGCCGACCCGGCGGCACTTCCCGACCTCGCTGCGATGGAGTCACGATGGGACGCATGAGACGACGAGGGGCGGTGAGCGCGCTCGCCGCGCTCGCCCTCGTGCTCGCGGGGTGCGCGGCCATGCCGACGAGCGGCCCGGTCCGGGAGGGCTCTCGTCCCCTCTCGGACCCCGCGCCGGTGTTCCCGCAGGGCTACGGCCCGGTGCCGGATGCCGAGCCGGAGGAGATCGTGCGCGGCTTCCTCGCCGCGGGTGCGGGCTCGGCGGGGCAGAGCGGCGCCTACGCGACGGCGCGGGAGTACCTCACCGCTGACGCGAACGGTGCGTGGGACCCGTCCGCCTCCGTCCTCGTCTACGCCGCGGAGGCGACCCCGGTCGTGGACGAGGAGGCCGCCGTGCCGACGCCGGGGACGGCCCTCGTCCGCTACACCTTCCCGGTCGCTGCGACGGTCGACTCCGAGGGGCGGTTCAGCGAGGCGGCGCCCGGGGAGCGGAGCGACGCCGTCTTCGAGCTCACGCAGGACGCCGCGCGCCAATGGCGCATCCAGTCGCTCCCCGACGGGCTGCTGCTGTCTCGCCCGAACTTCGACCTGCTCTACCGGGCGACGTCGCTGTACTTCCTCTCGGCCGACCGCACGCACCTCGTTCCCGAGGTCAGATGGTTCTCGCGGGTCGGCACCGCGACGAGCGCGGTGAAGGCGCTCGTCACGTCAGGACCGTCCCCGTGGCTGCGGGACGGCGTCGTCTCTGCGGTCCCCGAGGGCACGCTGCTCGCGCAGGACCTCTTCGACACGGCGGGGTCGGGCTCGGTGCGCGTGTCCCTCGACGGTCCGGTCGACTCGTTGACCCCGACGGAGCGCGGGCTGCTCCTCGCGCAGCTCGACGCGACGCTCGCGCCGCTGCTACGGACCCGCGGGGTGACCATCGAGGCGAACGGCGTGCCGCTCACGGGCACCCCCGCTCCTGGGCTCATCCGTGACCCGATCCCGCAGGGTGGGCTCGTCGCGCTCACGGAGTCTGGGATCGGCACGGTCGTCGACCGGGTCGTCAGCCCGATCGAGGGTGTGCTGCCACCTGCGGGGCTCACGGCGATCGCCCAGGGGCGGGACGGTGCGCCGCTCGTCGGTCTTGTGGGCAAGAAGTCCCTCGTCGACCTGCGCAGCGACGACGGCACGGCGCTCGTCACGGGCAAGGACCTGCTGCAGCCGAGCGTCGACCGGCTGGGCTGGGTGTGGACGGGTGAGCGGACCAACGCCGGTCTGCTCCTCGTCTCCTCCGTCGGCGGGTCGCAGCTCGAGGTGCCCGTGCAGTGGCTCGAAGGGGCGCAGGTCCGCTCGATCCGGGTGGCTCGCGACGCCTCGAGGATCGCGATCGTGTCTGCGGTCGACGGCGCGGTCACGGTCGACGTCGCCGCGGTCGTCCGGGACGCCTCTGGTGCGCCGCAGCGCCTGAGCGGACCGGTCCGGGTCGGCACCGTCCTGCTCGACGCTGGGGAGGTCGCCTGGCTCGACGAGTCGACCCTCGCCGTGCTGGGCACGTCGGGCACGCTCGTGACGGCGGGGCTCCACCTCGTGCCGCTCGCGGGGCTGACGACGGCGCTCGCCCCGCTGCCCGGAGGGGCGAGCCCGGTCGCGCTCGCGGTGGGCAAGGGCGACCGTTCGCTCTTCGTCGTCGCGACGGACGGGCGCCTCTTCAGCAGGCAGACCGCGGGCTGGGTCGAGGTCGCCTCCAGGGTGCGGGACGTCGCCTTCCCGGGGTGAGGTCCGGGTGGCGCGTCCACAGCCGCTGAGGTGAGCCGCGACGGCACGCAGGCGACGCGTGACGCTGTGGAGATGGACAGCAGCCGCACGGAGACCGCACGCCGGGGGACTGGCGGGGCGCCGAGTCGCGACCGAGCTCCCGGTTCACGTCTGACGTCGTGGGAAGTCCGGGCGCGGGTGCTCGTCGTGGCCCTCGCCCGACTCGTCGTGCCGGTGCTGTGCCCCGGGTGCGGCCGGTGGGACGAGGTCCTCTGCGCAGGCTGCCGCGCGGCGTTGGAGTGCGG
>JAFABT010000029.1 GCA_023425905.1 Actinomycetes bacterium
AGAACGGCATATCCCTCGCACGCGGCGACGTGCCGGGACGGCACGTCGGCAGGGACGCGGACGTCCTGCGCCAGGATGCAGCCCGCCGCGTCCGCGAGGACGACGTCGAGCGGGGTCACCGGCCGCACCGCGGCGAGCACCGCGGCGAGCTGCTCCTGGACGGACCTCACGCGGTGCCGGCGACGAAGCCGTCGAGGATCGCGCGGAAGTCAGGGCCGAGGTCCTCGCGGTCTGCGGCGATGCGGACGACGGCCTTGAGGTAGTCGAGGCGGTCGCCGGTGTCGTAGCGGCGGCCGCGGAAGACGACGCCGTAGACCCCGCCGCCGTCCTCGGGGGACATCGTCGCGAGCTCTGCGAGCGCGTCGGTGAGCTGGATCTCGCCGCCGCGTCCGGGCTCGGTGCGCTCGAGGACGTCGAACACGGCCGGGTTGAGGACGTACCGTCCGATGATCGCGAGGTTCGACGGCGCGTCCTCCTTCGCGGGCTTCTCGACGAGGGCGGTGACCCGGACCTCGCCGTCGGCCGCGTCGGGGACGTCCTCGACCTCGGCGCAGCCGTAGAGGTGGATCTGCTCGGGGTCGACCTCGAGCAGCGCGATGACGGACCCGCCCGTCCGCTCGGCGACCTCGATCATCGTGGGCAGCAGGGGGTCGCGCTCGTCGATGAGGTCGTCACCGAGGAGGACCGCGAAGGTCGAGTCACCGACGTGGCCGCGTGCGCAGAGCACGGCGTGGCCGAGGCCCTTCGGCTGGCCCTGGCGCACGTAGTGGACGTCGGCGAGGTCCGTCGAGTGCTGGACGGCCGCGAGGCGGTCGGTGTCGCCCTTCGCCTCGAGCGCGGACTCGAGCTCGGGGGCGGCGTCGAAGTGGTCGGCCAGGGTGCGCTTCGACCGACCGGTGATCATGAGGACGTCGCGCAGCCCTGCCGCGACCGCCTCCTCGACGACGTACTGGATCGCAGGCTTGTCGACGACGGGGAGCATCTCCTTGGGGGTGGACTTGGTCGCAGGCAGGAAGCGGGTTCCGAGACCTGCTGCGGGGATCACAGCCTTGAGGATCGTCATGGTGTGCAGGCTAGCCGCCTGGTAGGGCGCACGTCTTGGCCACAACAGCCCCCACGCCCACGAGGTGAAGAGTTCACACGGCGGCAACGTTCGCGGTGAGCGGAGTTGACGGGAAATTTACCTTCCGGTGAGACAGACGTTGCTGGGATGAGCGACACTGGACGCATGAGCAGTGTCGCCCAGCCGTATGTGCCGCCCGATGTCACCCTCGACCCTCGTGACGCGAAGCAGGTGCTGCGGAAGTCGATCCGGGCCGCCCGCGAGGTGAGGTCCCCGCGCATGCGCGCCGAGGCGGAGACCCATCTCGCCGAGGTCGTCTGTCAGATCCCGGACGTCGCGGAGGCCACCTGCGTCGCCGTCTACGCGTCCCGGCCGCACGAGCCGGGGACGCTCGCCCTCCTCGAACGGCTCGCGAGCCGTGGCGCGCGCGTCCTGCTCCCCGTGCTCGGGGCGAACCTCCAACGCGACTGGGCCGACTACCTCTCGCCGGAGGACCTCGCGGAGCGTGCCCCCGGCCGACCGCCCGAGCCGTCGACGCCGCACCTCGGGCCCGAGGCGCTCGCCGCGGCCGACGTCGTCCTCACCCCCGCGCTCGCCGTCGACACGAGCGGGGCGCGGCTGGGCCACGGCGGCGGCTGGTACGACCGCGCGCTCGACCACGTCCGCCCCGGCGTCCCCGTCATCGCGCTCGCCTTCGCCGAGGAGGTCTACGACGCGACCGAGCGTCCGCTCCCCAGGGAGGAGCACGACATCCCGGTCGACGCGGTCGCGACGCCCGACGGCTGGCGGTGGCTGCGCCCCGCGCTCAGCGCGGCGGCACCAGCCTGAGCGACTCGACGCCCGCGGCGGAGACCGCGGCCCGGGTGAACGGCCACGGAAAGGTCCCGCCGGAGGCCCACGTCCCGAACTGGTCCGTGTAGTGCCGGCTCGCCGGGTGCCCTGACGTCCCCGTGAGCGTGACCCACGTCGAGGAGTCGAGGTCCCCGAGGTCGACGACCATGCGCATCGACGCGGACGTCGTCACGGAGAAGTCCGGGTGCCCCTGCGGGCCCATGACCGAGGCGTCCCAGCCGTTCGCGTTGACGATCGAGGACCCGCCCGGGGCCCCGAGGGGCTGGGGGTTGACGAGCGCACGCACGGGCGCAGGCAGCGTCTCGCCCCCCAGGACGGGATGCGTGGGCGCGAGCACGTGGAGCTTGCCCCACGACCACTGCGAGGGGTCCTTGCCGAGCATGACGGTGAGCTCGCCACGGGCCGCGGTGAGCGCCTGCGAGAGGATCTCGTCGCGCCCCTCGACGACTCCCACGGTGCGCCGGTTGTCCCACCACGCAGAGTCGCGGTCGTCGAGCAGGCCGCGGACGACCTCGAGCCATCGTGACCCGCCCGTGGGCCACTGCCCCTCGGGGAGCTCGTCGTGGAAGGTGAGCTCGAGCAGGTTGTGCCACACCGCCCCGAAGTAGACGGCCGCGGCGGAGTCGGTGTCCATCGAGCGGTCCCACATGCGCAGGAGCTTCTGGCCCGTCGCGTCGAAGTCGGACTCGAGCCGCACGGAGAGCAGCGCGGGGACGAGGGCGTCGGCGAAGGGCGACCAGGCGTCGTTCTGGACCTCGTTCATCGTCGGCACGTCGACAGGCCCGGACGCGATCGCCGTGTTGAGCAGGGCCCTGATGCGCTGCGACCGGAAGCCGTAGTCCCAGTCGTTCGTGAGGAACGGCCCCGACCTGCGCGGCGTGACGGCCTGGTTCGCGGTGACGATGTAGCCCTCGTCGGGGTTGAGGACGGCGGGCATGTCCTCGGCGTCGACGAAGCCCTGCCAGTCGTACTCCGAGTCCCACCCTGGCCGCGGCCACGAGCCGTCCGCAGGGACGGCGTCGCCTCGGACCTTCCCGCGGATCGGGATGAGTCCCGGTGCCTGGTAGCCGATGTCGCCGTCCGCCGTGGCGAAGACGATGTTCTGCGACGGCACGGCGAACAGCGCGGCCGCCTCGGCGATGTCGGACGCGTCCCGTGCGAGCGCGAACTGGAAGACGGCGTCCGCGGTCCGGGTGGGCTGCAGGGCGGTCCACGACAGGGCGACCTCGTAGACGCGACCCGTCCCGCTCGCGGCGAGGGGTGAGGCGATCGAGGCGTCGGTCTCGCTCAGCACGTCGGAGACGATCGGACCGTGCCGGGTGGACCGCACCGTGATCGGCACGTCCTCGCCGCCGGCGACCTTGATGACCTCCTCGCGCGAGACGAGCGGGTGGGTCTCGCCGTCGTACTCGTAGCCGTCGGCCGTGATCCGCTCGACGAAGAGGTCCGCGACGTCCGGGCCGAGGTTCGTCAGGCCCCACGCGAGGTGCTCGTTGTGGCCGATGACGACGCCCGGGAAGCCCGCGAAGGTGAAGCCCGCGACGTCGAAGGGGCACTCGTCCGTCACGGTCACGCAGTGCAACGCCTGCTGCGACCAGATGCCCGGCGCCGAGACGGACAGGTGCGGGTCGTTCGCGAGGATCGGCTTGCCGGAGGCGGTGTGCTCGCCCGCGACGACCCAGGAGTTCGACCCGACGCCGTCGCCC
>JAFABT010000041.1 GCA_023425905.1 Actinomycetes bacterium
GCGCACGTGTGCCTCACCCTCGGTCGCGAGGTGCGGGTCGAGCTGCCCGGAGGGCACGACGTCGTCGGGCGTGCCGTCCGGCTCGCACCCTCGGGCGGGCTCGTCCTGGCGACGGCGGGCGGCACGGAGCGGACGGTGCTCGCCGGCGACGTTCGACACCTGCGCACGACGTGACGTAGACCACGTGACGGTGTGCGACGTGGCCTAGCCTTGTTCCCGTGCCATTCGACCCCGAGTCCTTCGACGCCCAGCTCTTCGGCGGCGGTCGCACGCTGTCTCTCGAGGACCTCGCGGAGCGTTCCGGGCTGAGCGTGGACTTCGTCGGACGCTACTGGCGGACGATGGGGCTGCCGCAGCCGGGCGTGACGGACGTCGTCTACACCGAGCAGGACGCCGCGGCCATGTGCCGGGTCGCGGAGCTCATGACTGTTCACGGGCTCGACGAGCGGACCGTCATCACCCTCACCCGGGCCGTCGGGCACACCGCCGACCGTCTCGCGCTGTGGCAGGTGGAGGCGATCGTCGAGTCGCTCGGGTCGCGCTACGACCTCGACGACACGACCGCGCGTCTCACGAGCCTCGACCGGCTGCCGGACCTCGTCCCGATCCTCGAGCTGCAGTCCGTGCACGCGTGGCGCCGTCAGATGGGTGCGGTCGCGGCCCGGGTGCTCGCGGAGTTCGGCGGTGAGCGCCGGCCCGAGGCGATCGGCGACGGGCTCCCGCTCGCCCGCGCCGTGGGCTTCGCCGACATGGTCTCCTTCACGCGACGCACGGCGGGCCTGGGGTCGACGGACCTGTCGGAGTTCGTCCAGCGGTTCGAGACCGCGGCCCGGGACGTCGTGACGACGGCTGGCGGGCGGGTGGTCAAGACGATCGGCGACGCGGTGCTCTTCGTCGCGGACGACGTCGCGACGGGAGCCGAGGTCGCGCTGGGCCTCGCGCGGACGCTCGGGGACGAGTCGGCGGTCGAGGACGACGGCCCCGCGCGCGCCGGCAGCGCGCGAGGCGTCACGCCGGTCCGGGTGGGCATGGTCTGGGGCCGGGTCCTGTCGCGCTTCGGTGACGTCTTCGGCCCGTCGGTCAACGTCGCCGCACGCCTCACGGACGCCGCCGAGCCGTCGTCCGTGCTCGTCGACGAGCCGACGGCGGCGCTGCTAGCGGGGCTGGGTCGTTACACGCTCGAGCCGCAGCCGCCGCGTGACCTCGCGGGGCTGGGCCCGACCGTCGGCGTGCGGCTCACCGCCCGTGCGCGCGAGGACGCCCCGGCCGAGGGTGACGACGCGCGGGTCTGAACGCGCTCGCCTGGGGGGCAGCACCCGCGCCCCCTGCCCGACCGCGTCCGACTCAGAGGGTGTCGTCGGGCGTGACCGGCTCGACGAGCCCGGGGTGGTTCACCCGGACCGACCCGACCGCACGGGAGACCTGTCGGGGCACGAGGTGCGGATCCGGCGCCGCGTCGACGACCGCGCTGGCGTGCGCGACGTCGGTCGCGTCCGGGTCGAGCCACGCGGCCCACAGGTCCGCCGGGAGCACGACCGGGGTGCGGTCGTGGATGTGCCCGAGCGCGTCGGCCGCCGCCGAGGTGAGGATCGTCGTCGACCACACCCACGACGCCGGGTCGCCCTCCGGGACCGCGCGGTCCCGCCACAGCTCGTAGAGGCCCGCGAAGGCGAGCGGTCCCGCGTCTGCTCCGTGGAGGAAGAAGGGCGTCTTCGACGCCCGGCCCGTCACGGGATCGACGCCCGCCTGCCACTCGTAGTACCCGTCCGCGGGCACGAGGCACCGACGCCGGGCCGCCGCGGCGCGGAACGACGGCTTCTCCGTGAAGGTCTCCGACCGGGCGTTGATGAGCCGCGCCCCGCCGCTCACGTCCTTCGCCCAGGACGGCACGAGGCCCCACCGCGCCGTGCGCAGCACGCGGCGCGCCGCGGCGCCCTCCTCGAGGACGATCCGCACGGGGTCGGTCGGCGCGACGTTCCACGAGGGCGCGAGCGCCTCCGCCCGGGACTCGGCGACCGAGAAGAACGCCATGACGTCGTGCTCGGTCCCCGCCGCGACGAATCGTCCGCACATGCCGTCCACTGTGCACGAGATTTCTCGTCGCCGCCCCATCCGGCTCTCTGGGACGATCGTCGGGATGTCCACCACCCCCGTGCGCCCCGATGCGCGCCACGTCCTCCTGCTCGGCTCGATGGCGGCGCTCGCCGCGGTGTCGAGCGACCTCTACCTGCCCTCGTTGCCCGAGGTCGCGCGCGACCTGGGGACCTCGGACTACCTCGCGGGGGTCACCCTCACGGCCACGCTGCTCGGCGGGGCGATCGGGCAGGTCTTCGTCGGGCCGCTCGCGGATCGGTTCGGCCGCCGGCCACCGGCGCTCGTCGGCATCGCCCTGTTCGTCGTCGTAGCGCTCGGCTGCGCGTGGGCGCCGAACATCTGGGTGCTCATCGGGCTGCGCGTGCTCCAGGGCGTGTTCATCTCCTCCTCGCAGACCGTCGCGATGGCGGTCATCCGTGACCGCTTCACCGGGTCGGACGCCGCCCGGATGATCTCGCGGCTCATGCTCGTCATCGGCGTCGCCCCGCTGTTCGCGCCGACGGTCGGCGGCTGGATCGGCGGGCACTGGGGGTGGCGCGGCGCTTTCGTCGGGCTCGCGATCTTCGGCGCGTGCCTGTGGCTCCTCGTGTGGCGCAAGCTCCCCGAGACCCTTCCGCCGCGGCTGCGACGCACGGGCGGGGTGCGCACGGCGCTCGCGGGCTACCGCACGCTGCTGCGTGACCGCGCCTTCATGGGATACGCCGTCCTCCCGGGCCTCGCCTTCGCCGCGATGATGTCGTACGTCGTCGGGTCCCCGTTCGTGCTCAAGGGCGAGTACGGGCTCTCGACGGAGCAGTTCGGCCTCGTCTTCGCGCTCTGCGGCCTCGGGATGGTCGCCGCGGCGCAGCTCAACGCGGCGCTCGTCGGGCGGGTGTCGCCCGAGGCGATCCTGCGGTTCGCGGCCCCGGCGCTCCTCGTGGCGACGTCGCTGCTGCTCGTCGTGGCGATGACGGGCGCGGGGGGAGTCGTCGGACTCGTCGTCGCGATCGGGGTGGCGATCCTCCCGGTGCAGCTCATCGCGCCCAACGCGTCGGCGCAGGCGCTCACCCGTCACGGCGAGATCGCCGGGACCGCGGCCGCCTGCATCGGGACGATGAGCACGCTGTTCTCCGGCACGGTGAGCCCGACGGTCGGCCTGCTCGGCAGCAGCGCCGTCGGCATGGCGACGGTCATGGTGTGCTGCGCGGTGCTGTGCCTGCTCGTCGTCGTCCTGGCGACGCCGGTGTACCGCGGCCGACGTCGGGACCGCCGCGAGGCCGTGGCGGTCGTCGACGTGCTGCGCACGGAAGGCTGAGCGCTACACGCCCAGGGCGGACAGCGCGCCCACGAAGGCGACGAGCGCGACCGAGGCGACCGCGCTCAGCACCCACCAGGCGGGCGCGTGCCCGCCGGTCCGGGTGTGCTCTCGTCGCGTCGCCATGTGAGAACGATCGGCCGGTCCGCACCCGATGTTGAGACGTCGGACCGGGCGAACATCGGCGCCGCAGACGCACGCAGCGGGCTCACCCTCGAAAGGGTGAACCCGCTGCTCCCCGGACGCGGGGTGTCACGCCCCCGGGTGCGCCGGACAGAGGTGCGCCCCGCCCCGATGGGGCAGGGCGGGGCGCACCAGACGTGCAGGCGGGGACCGTCAGGCGGTCGTCGAGGTCAGCACCTCACCCTTGTCAGACTTGGGCGACGCAGCGTCGGAGGATTGCGCCGCACCTGAGCCTTCCTGCACGCGGCGGCCCCGGACGTCCTCGACGGACGTGCCGTAGTAGGCCGCAGCCATGAGGTCCTTCATGTCGCCGATCATCGGCATCCGCGGGTTGGCGGGTGCGCACTGGTCCTCGTACGAGCCCATCGCGAGCTCGTCGAGACGCGCCATGAAGTCCTTCTCGTCGACTCCCTGCGCCGCGAACGACGAGGGGATGCCGACCTTGTCCCGCAGCCGCTCGACCGCGATGGCGTAGGACTCCACGCCCTCCTCCGGGGTCGAGGCCGGCAGGCCGAGAGCCTCGGCGATCTGCTGGAACCGCTCGGGAGCGACGTAGTGCTCGTACTTCGGCCAGCTCGTGAGCTTGGTCGGGACCTTGCCGTTGTAGCGGATCACGTGCGGCAGCAGCGTCGCGTTCGTCCGGCCGTGGACGAGGTGGAACGTCGAGCCGATCGTGTGCGCCATCGCGTGGACGATGCCGAGGAACGCGTTGCCGAACGCCATGCCCGCGATCGTTCCGGCGTTGTGCATCTTCTCGCGCGCCGCGGCGGTCGAGGAGGCACCCGGGGTGCCGTTCACCGACTCGGCGAGGTTGTCGAAGATGAGCCGGATCGCCTGCAGCGCCATGCCGTCGGTGAAGTCGTTCGCGTAGACGGACACGAACGCCTCGGTGGCGTGCGTGAGGGCGTCGAAGCCCGAGTCCGCCGCGAGCGACGCCGGCATCATGGCCGTGAGCACCGGGTCGATGATCGCGACGGTCGGCGTGAGCGCGTAGTCCGCGAGCGGGTACTTCTTGCCCTCGTCGGTGTCGGTGATGACGGCGAACGGGGTGACCTCCGCGCCGGTGCCCGACGTCGTCGGGATGCAGACGAGCTGCGCGAGCTCACCGAGCACGGGGAAGCGGAACGCCCGCTTGCGCACGTCGAAGAACTTCTGCTTGAGGTCGGAGAACACGACCTCGGGGTGCTCGTAGAGCAGCCACATGACCTTGGCCGCGTCCATGGGCGAGCCACCGCCGAGGGCGATGATCGTGTCGGGACGGAACGCCCGCATGAGGGCGGCGCCACGCATGACGGTGTTGACCGAGGGCTCGGGCTCGACGTCGTCGATGATCTGCAGGGCCACCTTGGTGGGACGGCGACCGAGGACGTCGAGGATGCGGTCGACGAACCCGAGACGGGTCATCGTCGCGTCGGTGACGATCGTCACGCGGGTGACTCCCGCCATGTCCGCGAGGTAGCGGATCGCGTTGGGCTCGAAGTACGTCTTCGCGGGGACCTTGAACCACTGCAAGTTGTTGTTCCTCCTCCCGACACGCTTGATGTTGATGAGGTTGACCGCCGAGACGTTGTTCGACACCGAGTTGTGGCCGTAGGAGCCGCAGCCGAGCGTGAGCGACGGGATGAAGGCGTTGTAGATGTCGCCGATGCCACCGAGCGAGCTGGGGGCGTTGGCGATGACGCGGACGGCCTTGACGCGCGAGCCGAACTGCTCGACGAGGGCGTCGTCCTGGGTGTGGATCGCGGCCGAGTGGCCGAGGCCGTCGAACTCGACCATCTGCTCGGCGAGGCGGATGCCCTCCTCGGCGCTCTTCGCACGGAGCACGGCGAGCACGGGGGCGAGCTTCTCGCGGGTGAGCGGCTCGGCGGGGCCGACCTCGGACACCTCGACGAGGATGATCGACGTCTGCTCGGGCACCGTGAAGCCGGCGTTCTCCGCGATCCACTGCGGGGACTGGCCGACGACGGCGGGGTTGAGCTTCGCGCCGGCGCAGTTCGTGCCGCCAGCCTCGACGCCGAAGATGAACTTCTCGAGGAGGGCCTTCTCCTTCTTCGTGGCGCGGTAGGCGTGGAGGGTCTTGAACTCCGCCATGGCCGCGTCGTAGATCGGCTCGTCGAGGATGACGGCCTGCTCCGAGGCGCAGATCATGCCGTTGTCGAAGGCCTTGGAGAGCACGACGTCGTTGACGGCACGCTTGAGCTTCGCGGTGCGCTCGATGAAGGCCGGCACGTTGCCGGCGCCGACGCCGAGGGCCGGCTTGCCGCACGAGTACGCGGCGCGGACCATCGCGTTGCCACCGGTCGCGAGGATGAGCGCGACGCCGGGGTGGTTCATGAGCGCGTTCGTCGCGTCCATCGAGGGCTTCTCGACCCACTGGATGCAGTGCTCGGGGGCGCCAGCGGCCACGGCGGCGTCACGGACGACCTTCGCGGCAGCGATCGAGGACTGCTGCGCCGAGGGGTGGAACGCGAAGACGATCGGGTTGCGGGTCTTGAGCGCGATGAGCGACTTGAAGATCGCGGTCGAGGTCGGGTTCGTCACGGGCGTCATGCCGCAGATGACCCCGACGGGCTCGGCGATCTCGGTGATGCCGTTGAGCTCGTCGCGGCCGATGACGCCGACGGTCTTGAGCTCGGCCATCGAGTGCGTGACGTGCTCGCACGCGAAGATGTTCTTCACGGCCTTGTCCTCGAACACGCCGCGGCCGGTCTCGGCGACGGCGTGCTCGGCGAGGGCGCCGTGGCGGTCGAGCGCAGCGACGGACGCCTTCTTCACGAGGCGGTCGACGTCTTCCTGCGTGAAGGACTGGTACTCCGCGAGGGCCTTGGTCGCGTTCGCGACGAGCGCGTCGATGCTGCTCGTGACCGCGGTGTCGACCGTGGGCTCAGAGATCGCGGGCTGGACGGGGACGTCGGCCTTCGCGCCTGCCTTGGACATGGTGTGCTCCGGTTGGTCGGTGTGAACTGCTTGGTCAGAACGCCTTTGTCCTGATGAGAAAACTACGTGTCGTAACGTCCGGGTCTCAGTGACGAAGGTCCCTGGGCCCTAGGGCCCGGACAGCGATGCTGTCTCGCCCCGGGTTCAGTAGAGGCTCGCAACTGACGCTTCGGCGCTCGCCGGAGCGGTGTTCTGACGGTAGTAGGTGTCTTCCAGCTCAGCGGGCGGGATGAGCCCGATCTCGCCGTGCAGGCGTCGGTGGTTGAACCAGTCGATGTACTCCGCGACGGCGATCTCGAGGTCGTCGATGCTCTTCCAGGGGCCCTTGTTGCGGATCAGCTCGGCCTTGAACAACGAGTTGAACGCCTCGGCCAGGGCGTTGTCGTAGCTGTCGCCTGTGGAGCCGACCGAGGCGACCGCCCCGGCCTCGGACAGGCGCTGGGTGTAGCGGATGGCGACGTACTGAACTCCTTTGTCGCTGTGATGCGTCAACCCGGTCACGTCGTGGCCGGCGCGCTGGCGGGTCCAGATGCCCATCTCCAGGGCGTCCAGCGCGAGGTCGGTGCGAAGGCTCTTGGACAACTGCCAGCCGACGACGCGCCGGGAGAACACATCGGTGACGAAGGCCGCGCAGACCCACCCAGAGAACGTCCTGATGTAGGTGATGTCAGCGACCCAGAGCTGGTCGGGCCCGCTCGCGGTGAAGTCCCGGTCGACCAGGTCCGGGCGGGTGTCCGGGCCAGTGCCAGGGATCGTGGTCCGCGGCCCCTTGGCCCTGGTGATCCCGCGCAGGCCCGCCGTGCGCATCAGCCGCTCGACGGTGCACCGCGCCACCGGATGGTCCAACCGCAGCATCTCGGCATGAACCTTCCTGGCACCGTAAACGCCGTAGTTGTCCGCGTGGACCTTGGCGATCACGCGCGTGGCCGCCGCGTCGCTGACGGACCTGGCCGACGGCGGCCGGGCCCGGTGGGCGTAGTAGCTGCTCGGGGCGACCTGCAGGTCCCTGCAGATCGGCTCGACCCCGAACTGGTCCTTGTGCTCGTCGATGAACTCGACGATCACCTTGATGGGCGGTCGAGCTCCGCCGCGAAGAAAGCCGACGCGCTGCGCAAGATCGCATTGGACCGGCGAAGCTCCTTGACCTCGCGCTCGAGCTCGGCCAACCGGGCCGCGTCCAACGTCGTGGTCCCCGCCCGCTCGCCCGCATCGATCTCCGCCTGGCTGACCCACCCGCGCAACGTCTCGGGGTTGATCCCCAACTGCTCGCCGACCCGTTGCAGGGCCCCCGGCCGGGTCACCGGATCACGCCGCGCGTCGACCGCCATCCGGATCGCTCGCTCCCGAAGCTCCTCGGGGCACTTCCTCGGTGCTGCCATAACTCTCATCCTCTCTGGAAATGAGAGCCTCCATCAGACCCGGGGCGAGACACACAGCCGCGCCCGCCCTGGGAACGCGGCACGAACGACAACACCAATGGCCTGATCCGCGAGTACCTACCCAAGGGCACCACGATCACCACCCACCCGCCTTACCTGACCTCGATCGCCTAAGAACTCAACGAACGACCCCGCGCCATTTTCGGATACCTGACCCCACGCGAAGCCCTCGAAGGTCTCCTCGTTGCTTCCACGGATTGACACCGCCAACCACCTTGACGACTTCCGGGGAGGGGGGTAGCGTGCCTCGAGTCGCAGTCGAACGGCTGCGCGCTATGACAGGGGGAAGTATGAAAAAGCGTTCTATCACCATGTGCGGCGCACTGGCACTCTTCATGTTGCCGGGGAGCGGTGCATTCGCCAGTTCGAACGGAACCGGTGGTGATGTCTCGGACGGCCGGACGCCAAATAGCCAGCAGGCGATCGAGAAGTTGGCGCTGGCAGAGGCGTTTGTTGCCTCAGTGGACGCCATGCGAGGAGTCTCAACTGCGAGCAGCGCCTCCCGTGGTATTTCGCTCGAGAAATTGAGTTCAGCATACGTCGCAAAGTACGGGAAATCCTCCCTGCCGAGCGCGTTGGCCCAGTCGCCGGCTGTCGGGTCGGCTGCAACGATCTCGTCCAGTGCAATATCGTCGTTGCCGACCTCCGTGTACCTGTCAAATTACTCCGCAGGTCAACAGACGGACTATTGGTGCGGCCCTGCCACCGGTCGGAACATCCTCAAGCACTATGGCAAGGCTAGCAAGATGAGTTCCGCCCACACGACGTCGTCCCAGAGGATTCTCGCATCGAAGAGTTATATGGAGACGGACGTGCCGGCCATGGAGAAGGCCACGTCCTTCGACAAGGGGCAGATGGAACGTGGTCTCAATAGGTGGCGTAACGGCGCTGGCACGGGGTTCTATGTTCGAGTGGCGCAGCCGACTCAGAGTCAACTCTATAATGCACACGTGACTGCAGCGATGTCAGACGAATTGTTTGCTGTGTCGACAGTGGAGTTTCGAGGATCAAAGGCGAGGTACAATCGGCATCCAGTGAGCGGCGCCACGATCGGACACTGGATTACTGCATATGGATATTCTGATAGCGGACAGACTGTCCATTACGCAGACCCGGCTTGGAATGTCGACAAACTCGGCGATCGTTGGCAGGCGACGCCTCCCGCCAAGACGTTCAAGGCAAAGCTAAGCACGATGATCGGTTTCGTCGAGACGAACGGCTTTGTCTGGTGACTCGATTCTATCCTGGTTTGGGGTACACCGCGATTGCGGTGTGCGTGCTCGCCGGTTGTACAGCGGGCGGGGGTACGGCGCCAGCGTCCGTACCCCCAAGCGGAGGCGGAGTCTCCGAGGCTCCGGCCGCCCAGCCGCAGGAAGTCGTACTTCCAACGGAGTCGCTCGCCGGTGCAGAGGAGGCCGGGGTGCTCGGTGCGGCGGTCGCATGGCCGGAGGGTGCAACGAACGCGCTGGGGCAGGGTCCGGATGGGTCGTTGCTGCTCACTTTCGGGCAGCGCCCTGCGAGTGACGACTGGGATGCGCCCTGGGGCACGGACACGCTTGCCTTGTGGAAGCCAGGTGTGGACGTCGAGTGGCTTACGGAGCGTCCGAAGAAGTTCACGCCTGGTCCGGCGATCATCGGCGGGGCTGCTTCTGAGGACTGGGTCACGTGGATGGAGTCGGATGGTGAGAACTCCTTGGATTCCATGCCTTACGTCATTAAGTCACGTGCGAGGTCGGGCGGGAACGTGCACGTCATCGGCCGATCGACTGAGGCCTGGCATGGCAACAATGTGCCACCGCCGGGTCTGGATCACCACCTCGTGGTCGTTGGCGACAGCGTGTATTGGGTGGATACGGTCCCGTCTGGGGAAGAGGATGGCGATGAGGAGCTGCTGACGACTGGCATCTTCTCCGCACGCATGGACGGATCGGGCGAGCCATCGCTCGGGGTCTTCGCGGGGTGGCTGCCGGCGCGCGACGAGTGTCTGGGAGACGACGTGCTGGCTCTCAACTACCAGTTTATGGATCCGGACGTGAACAACCCGCTTCAGGTCAGGCGTCGTACGTTCGACGTGGAGGGCGCGCAAATATCCGACGATGCCGTTTGGTCCCAAGACCTCGCCGACCGGCAGCCGGAGAGCACCGCCGCATGCGGGTCCACTGTCGCGCTCGGATATGGGGAGCACCTAGCAGAGGGTGCGAGTGGGAGTCCGCAAGCGGAGGTCGTGATTCTCCACGCGGGAGTGTCTTACTCGTTCGTGTGGGAACCGGGTACCGGGTCTAGTCCGGTGAATCTGGCCGTGGGTCCAGATCTTGTGACCTTCTCGGCTTCGGGCGGAGACGACGACGGCGCGCGTTACGTCTTCGACCTCGCGACCGCGACATTGCACGAGATAGACGCCAACGATCCGAATCTCGCTTTCATGGAGGCCTCGCCGCACTATGTGCTGTGGGCCAAGAGCATCGAGGGTGGCGACCCGGCCAAGGGCACAGCCGATGTTTCGTACTACTCATCCGTCATCCCGGCAGCGCGAAGGTGACGGAAGTCTGAGCGTCGATGATGTATGGATGACGGACCGTAGGGCACGCAGACACATGGGCGAGACTGGGGCCCGGTGTCGATGCTGGCCTCGCACCTAAGGGTCACAGGAGTGTTCGGGGGGCGGCCGGGAGTCTCGGGCGGCTGGCCGATCGCGGTCGACGGGGTCAGGATCGACTGCTGACAGCGCCGCCCGTCACGTGTGCGACGTACGAAGGCCCGGTCCTCATGGACCGGGCCTTCGTCGTACTCGTGGTGCCCGCGATAGGACTCGAACCTACGACCTTCTGCTCCGGAGGCAGACGCTCTATCCGCTGAGCTACGCGGGCGGGTGCTCGCCGGACCCACCTCTACGGGTGGGCACGTCGTGCGGGGCAAGACATTACCAGCCTGGTGTCGTCACTAGTGCGACCGGAGCAGCTCGGCGAGGTAGAGGTCGACCTCGCGGGCGGCGTCGTCCGCACGGCCCTCGAGGATCGCGTCGATGAGCTCGTCGTGGGAGTGGTTCATGTGAAGTGCGGACTCGACGTTGAAGCGGATGTTGTCGCTCACCGCGCCCAGGAGGTTCTCGTAGAGGTTGACGAGCACCGCGTTGCCAGACGCGCGCGCGATGCCGACGTGGAGGTCGACGTCGGTCGTCACCATCGCCTCGGTGTCGGAGACCGCCCAGGCCGCGCGGCGGGCGCCGACGAGCCGCGCGAGCTCGTCCGCGTCGGCCGGGGTGTGTCGTCGGGCAGCAAGTCGCGCGGCCTCGACCTCGAGCGCGCGCCGGACCTCGAGGACGTCACGGCGGGAGGAGTCGGCGATCTGCCGGCCGAGCGACCGGGCGAGCTCGTTCGTGGCGAGCACGTACGTGCCTGAGCCCTGCCGGCGCTGGACGAGCCCCGCGTGGACGAGGGACTGCACCGCCTCACGCACCGTGTTGCGGCCGACGCCGAGCAGCTCGGCGAGCGCGGGCTCGGGCGGGATGCGGCTACCGACCGGCCACTCGCCCGAAGTGATCTTCGACCGCAGGGTGCCGACGGCGGAGTCGATCAGGCCGGTTCGTCGACTCATCGCAGATACTCTCCACACTCGGGCACGGCGAGCAGTCAACACTGCTCCGGGCCGTGCCGCCACCCCCTCACCGGAATGGACCACGGTATGGCTGACCAGCGACGTCCCGGATGGCGGGGTCGCGCGGTCGCCGTGGCAGGCATCGTCCTCGTCGCGCTCAACCTCCGCGTCGTCGTCGCTGCGGTCTCCCCGATCCTCGACGCGGTCCGGGTCGACGTCGCGCTCACGGACGCGCAGGCGGGGCTGCTGGGCTCGCTGCCCGTCCTCGCCTTCGCGCTGTCGGGCTCGCTCGCCCCCCTTGTCGCACGTCGGTTCGGCATGGAACCGACGATCGCCGCCGCGATGGCCCTGTCGGCCGTCGGGGAGGTGCTGCGCTCGTCGACGAGCGGGTCGACGACGGCATTCCTCGCGTGGACCGTCGTCGCGCTGCTCGGGATGGGCATCGGCAACGTCCTGCTGCCGCCGCTCGTCAAGCGCTACTTCCCGGACCACATCCCGCTCGTCACGCTCGCCTACACCGTCGCGATGTCCTTCTCCACCGCGTTGCCGCCCCTGCTCGCCGTGCCCGCCGCGGAGCGGTACGGCTGGCGGTGGGCTCTCGGGGCCTGGGCGATCATCGGCGTCGCCGCCGTCCTGCCCTGGGCCGTCATCATCGTGCGGTCGAGCGTCGTCCGGGCGCAGCTGCGGGCCGTGCTGGGCCGAGCGCCGCAGGACACCGCGGCGCTCGCCGGGCGGCACCGAGGCGGCGGCCGCGTGTGGAGGTCCTCCCTCGCCCGCGGCATGGCGGTGCTCTTCGGGCTCAACTCCCTCAACTCCTATGTCGTCTTCGCGTGGTTGCCCCAGCTGTACCTCGACGCCGGCCTCGCTCCTGCCGAGGCCGGCCAGCAGCTCGCGCTCTATGCGATCGTCGGCCTGCCCGCGGCGCTCGTCATGCCGCCGCTCGCCGCGCGCCTGCGCAACCCGTACTTCCTCGTCGTCGTCTGCGTGACCGCGGCCGGGGCCGGGTACGCCGGCATGGCGTTCGCACCCGCGGCGACCCCGGCGCTGTGGACGCTGCTCGCGGGTCTCGGGCCCGCGACGTTCCCGCTCTTGCTCACGCTCGTCGGGCTGCGCTCGCGGACCTCCGCGGGGGCGATGGCGCTGTCCGGATTCATGCAGGGCGTCGGCTACGTGCTCGCTGCCGCGGGGCCGATCGTCGTGGGGCTGCTCTACGGCGGCGGCGCCGGTTGGGGCGTCATCATGGTGTTCCTCGCGGTGACGCTCGCCGGGATGGCGGTCGCCGGGGTGTGGGCCTGCCGGCCGGTGCTCGTCGAGGACACGTGGCACCGGGGCGCCTCGCTAGGATGACCCGGTGAATCCCGCCCAGCTCTCCGAGGCGATCGGTGCTGCCCTCGCGGCCGCCGTCGCCGACGGCACCCTCGCCCTCGCCCCTGCGGACCTCCCCGAGACGGTCCACGTCGAGCGACCCCGGCAGCGCGAGCACGGCGACTGGGCGACGAACGTCGCGCTGCAGCTCGCGAAGAAGGCCGGGACGAACCCGCGCGCCTTCGCGGAGGAGCTCGCGCGCCGCGTCGCCGACACCGAGGGCGTTGCCCGCGTCGACGTCGCAGGCCCGGGCTTCCTCAACATCACGCTCTCCGCCGAGGCGGCCGGCGCGCTCGCCCGGACGATCCTCGAGGCGGGGGAGGCGTTCGGGCGGTCCGACGCGCTCGCGGGACAGGCGATCAACCTCGAGTTCGTCTCCGCGAACCCGACGGGCCCCATCCACATCGGCGGCGTCCGTTGGGCGGCCGTCGGTGACTCGCTCGCCCGCGTCCTGGAGGCGGCCGGCGCCCGCGTAGGGCGCGAGTACTACTTCAACGACCCCGGCGAGCAGATCGCCCGCTTCGCCCGCTCCCTGCTCGCGCGTGCGCGCGGCGAGGAGGCGCCCGAGGACGGCTACGGCGGGCAGTACATCACCGACATCGCCGCGCAGGTCACGGCGGCTGAGGTCGCCGCCGGGCGTCCCGACCCCGCAACGCTGCCCGACGCCGATGCTCAGGAGACCTTCCGCGCCCGCGGCGTCGAGCTGATGTTCGGCGAGATCCGGTCCTCGCTCCATGACTTCGGTGTCGACTTCGACGTCTACTTCCACGAGGACTCGCTCCACGAGTCCGGGGCGGTCGAGCGGGCCGTCGCCCGGCTGCGCGAGCTCGGGCACATCTTCGAGCAGGACGGTGCGACGTGGCTGCGCACGACGGACTTCGGTGACGACAAGGACCGCGTCATCATCAAGTCCGACGGCAACGCCGCGTACATCGCGGGCGACCTCGCCTACTACCTCGACAAGCGTGAGCGTGGCTTCGACCGCGTCGTCATCATGCTCGGCGCTGACCATCACGGGTACATCGGGCGCATGATGGCGATGTGCGCGGCCTTCGGGGACACCCCGTGGGTCAACCTCGAGATCCTCATCGGTCAGCTCGTCAACCTTGTGCGCGACGGGGAGCCCATCCGGATGTCCAAGCGCGCCGGGACCGTCATCACGCTCGAGGACCTCGTCGGTGCCGTGGGCGTCGATGCCGCGCGGTACTCCCTCGCCCGGTCCTCGGCGGACCAGTCGATCGACCTCGACCTCGACCTGCTCGCCCGGGCCACGAACGAGAACCCCGTGTTCTACGTCCAGTACGCGCACGCCCGCACGTGCTCGGTCGGCCGCAACGCCGCCGACCTCGGCGTCGCGCGGGCCGACGGCTTCGACCCCTCGCTGCTCGACCACCCGAGCGAGGCGGCGCTGCTCGGCGCGCTCGGTGACTTCCCGCGCGTCGTCGCGCAGGCCGCCGAGCTGCGCGAACCGCACCGCGTCGCGCGGTACCTCGAGGACCTCGCCGGCAGGTACCACAAGTGGTACGACCAGCGCCGTGTGACGCCGCTCGGCGACGAGGACGTCACGGACGTCCACCGCACCCGGCTGTGGCTCAACGACGCGACTCGTCAGGTCCTCGCCAACGGCCTCGGCCTGCTCGGCGTCACGGCCCCGGAGCGGATGTGAGCGGCGTCGGCGCGCTCGCCGGGACGCCGTGGCCCGCCTCGGCCCAGCGCCTGCTCGACGGGGCCATGGCAGTCGGCGGGGTCGGCCTGCCCGAGCTCGTCGCTCAGCACGGGACCCCTGCGTACGTGCTCGACGAGTCCGACCTGCGCCATCGTGCCCGCAGGATGCGCGAGGCCTTCGAGGTGGCGTTCGCCTCCATCGGCGCCGAGGTCGACGTCTACTACGCGGGCAAGGCGTTTCTCTCGGTCGCCGTCGCGCGGTGGGTGCACGAGGAAGGTCTGTGCGTCGACACCGCGACGGGCGGAGAGCTCGCGATCGCGCTGCGCGCAGGCGTCCCTGGGTCCGCGATCGGCCTGCACGGCAACAACAAGTCCGACGAGGAGATCCGCACCGCCCTCGCCGCCGGGGTGGGACGACTCATCCTCGACTCGCTCGTCGAGGTCGACCGGGTCGCGGACCTCGCGGCTGAGGCCGGCGTCGTCGCGCCCGTCATGGTGCGGGTGACGACGGGCGTGCACGCGGGTGGGCACGAGTACATCTCGACGGCGCACGAGGACCAGAAGTTCGGCCTCTCGCTCGTCGTCGACGCGGCTGGCACGTCGCCCGCGATGCGCGTGCTGCGCGCGGTCCTCGCCCGGCCCGAGCTGAGGCTGCTCGGCATCCACTCCCACATCGGCTCCCAGATCCTCGACCCGGCAGGCTTCCCCGTCGCCGCGGAGAAGATCCTCGCGCTGCGGGCGGAGCTCGCTGCGGAGACCGGGTACCTCGTCGACGAGGTCGACCTCGGCGGCGGCTTCGGGGTGGCGTACCTGCCCACGGAGTCCGACCTCGACCCTGCCCACGTCGCGAAGGCTCAGGCCGAGGCCGTTGCGGTCCTCTGCGAGCGGATGGGCACGCCCTTGCCGCGGTTCTCCGTCGAGCCCGGACGCGCGATCGTCGGCCCGACTACCCTCACCGTCTACACGGTCGGCACGGTCAAGCCGGTGACGCTCGAGGACGGGCGCGTGCGGACGTACGTCTCGATCGACGGCGGCATGAGCGACAACCTGCGTCCCGCGCTCTACCGCGCGGACTACCACGCGGAGATCGTCTCGCGGGTGTCGGACGCGGAGCCGGTGCTCGCCCGCGTCGTCGGCAAGCACTGCGAGTCGGGCGACGTCGTCGTCCACGAGGTGCAGCTACCGGGCGACATCCGGGCCGGGGACCTGCTCGCGATCGCGGTCACGGGCGCATACGGCCGGTCGATGGCGTCGAACTACAACCAGGTCCCGCGCCCGCCCGTCGTCGCCGTCGCGGACGGCGCTACCCGGGTGCTCGTGCGTCGGGAGACGGTCGAGGACCTGCTCGCGCTCGACCTCGGCTGAAGCATCGGCCGTGGGCACGCTCGCCGTCGTCCCCCTGTGGCGTGGGAGGATGCCCGCGTGACCGCATGACGGTCGCCCGGTCGACGGCCCGCACGGGCCCGTCCCGACCACCCCGTCGAACCGCCCAGGCCTCCGGCCGAGACGTAGGAAGCGCAGGTCACCCGTGCCCGCACCGCTGAAGATCGCCCTCCTCGGCTGCGGGGTCGTCGGGTCCCAGGTGGCCCGCGCCCTCACGGAGCAGGCGGTCGACCTCGCAGCACGCGCGGGCGCCCCGCTCGAGCTCGTCGGCATCGCGGTGCGTGACACCAGCGCCCACCGGGACGGCATCACGGGCACCGCCGTGGAGCAGCTGCTCACGACCGACGCCGCGGGCCTCGTCGAGCGCGCCGACGTCGTCGTCGAGCTCATGGGCGGGATCGACCCGGCGAGGGCCCTCGTCCTCGCCGCGTTGCGCGCCGGTGCGTCCGTCGTCACCGCGAACAAGGCCCTGCTCGCCCAGCACGGCCCCGAGCTCTACGCGGCCGCCGACGCCGCGGGTGTCGACCTCCTCTTCGAAGCCGCCGTCGCGGGCGCCGTCCCCGTCGTGCGCGCCGTGCGCGAGTCGCTCGCGGGCGACCGCGTCGAGCGCGTCATGGGCATCGTCAACGGCACGACGAACTACGTCCTCGACCGCATGACGCGCGAGGGCCTCGGCCTCGAGGAGGTCGTCCGGGACGCTCAGCAGCTCGGCTACGCCGAGGCGGACCCGACCGCCGACGTCGAGGGCCACGATGCCGCCGCGAAGGTCGCGATCCTCGCCTCCCTCGCGTTCCACACGCGCGTCGCGCTGTCTGACGTCGCGTGCGAGGGGATCATGTCCGTGTCCGCGGACGACGTCGCATGGGCCGCGCGCACCGGCCACGTCGTCAAGCTCCTCGGCATCGCCGAGCGGACGCCCGAGGGCGTCATCGCCCGCGTCCACCCGACGCTCGTCCCGCTGAGCCACCCGCTCGCGTCCGTCCACGGGTCGTTCAACGCGGTGTTCATCGAGGCAGCCGGCGCGGGGGAGCTCATGTTCTACGGCCGTGGCGCGGGCGGCGCTCCGACGGCCTCCGCCGTGCTCGGGGACGTCGTCGCGGCCGCACGGCACCGTGTGCTCGGCGGGCGAGCCCCGGCCGAGTCCTCCTACGCGGACCTCCCCGTGCTGCCCGCCGCTTCCGCGCGCACGCGGCTCCAGGTCCGGCTCGCCGTCGCCGACCGGCCCGGGGTCCTCGAGCGGGTCGCCGCGGTGTTCGCCGCGAACGGCGTCTCGATCGAGCAGGTGCAGCAGACGGCCGAGCACACCGAGGGGGGCCTCGCGACGCTCGTCATCACGACCCACGAGGCGACCCAGAGCGCGCTCGAGGCGACCGTCACCGCAACGGACGCGCTCGACGTCGTGAGCAGCGTCATCTCCGTTCTTCGCGTCGAAGGGATCTGAGCAGTGGCACACCAGTGGCGGGGCATCATCGCCGAGTACGCCGAGCGCCTGCCGGCGCACGTCCAGGACTCGATCGTCACGCTCGGCGAGGGTGGCACGCCGCTCGTGCCCGCGCCGGCGATCTCCGCGCGCGTCGGCGCCGAGGTGTTCGTCAAGGTCGAGGGCATGAACCCGACGGGCTCGTTCAAGGACCGCGGGATGACGACGGCGATCTCCGCCGCGGCAGGCCGGGGCGCCAAGGTCGTCGTGTGCGCGTCGACGGGCAACACGTCGGCGTCCGCCGCGGCGTACGCGACCCGCGCAGGCATGGTCTGCGCGGTGCTCGTGCCGGACGGCAAGATCGCGATGGGCAAGCTCTCGCAGGCCGTCGCGCACGGCGCGCGGCTGCTCCAGGTCGACGGCAACTTCGACGACTGCCTGATCGCCGCCCGCAAGCTTGCCGAGTACTACCCGGTCGAGCTCGTGAACTCGATCAACCTCGACCGCATCCAGGGGCAGAAGACGGCGTCCTTCGAGATCGTCGACGCCCTCGGCGACGCTCCCGACATCCACGTGCTCCCCGTCGGCAACGCGGGCAACATCAGGGGCTACTGGCAGGGCTACCGCGAGTACGCGGGGCTCGACGACGGCGCTGAGCACGACGCGGTCTCGACGCGCACCCCGACGATGTGGGGCTTCCAGGCGGCGGGTGCCGCGCCGCTCGTCGCGGGCCACCCGATCGACCACCCCGAGACGATCGCGACCGCGATCCGGATCGGCAACCCTGCGTCCTGGGACCACGCGCTCGACGCCCGCGACACGTCGCGCGGCCTCATCGAGTCGGTCACGGACGGGGAGATCCTCGCTGCGCACCGTGTGCTGTCCGCCGAGGTGGGCGTGTTCGTCGAGCCCGCCTCCGCGGCCGGGGTCGCGGGCGTGCTGCGTCTCGCCGACGAGGGGCGCGTGCCGGCCGGTGCGCGGATCGTCATCACCGTGACCGGTCACGGCCTCAAGGACCCGCAGTGGGCGCTCAAGGGGCTCGACGGCGTCGAGGTCGCACCGGACCGCGTGACGGCCGACGTCGTGTCGATCGCCGACGCGCTCGACCTGTCCTGATCGGGGACGGCAGATGAGGCTCGGCAGCGATCACGTCCGCGTCCGCGTCCCCGCGACGAGCGCGAACCTCGGACCAGGCTTCGACGCGCTCGGTCTCGCGCTCGGCCTCGTCGACGAGATCGAGGTCCGCGCGCTCGGCTCCGACGAGGTGCGGGTCCACGTCGAGGGCGAAGGAGCCGACGAGGTCCCGGGCGATGCGACGCACCTCGTCGTCCGGGCGATCCGGCACGCGCTCGAGCACGTCGGTGCGCCCCTCACGGGCCTCGAGCTCACCTGCCGCAACGC
>JAFABT010000082.1 GCA_023425905.1 Actinomycetes bacterium
GGAACGGACCGAGCGCGGGGTCGGTCCCGCCCAGGGCGTCCCACACGTCCCGCCGCACGAGCATGCCGGCGGTCCCGACGCCGAGGACGTCCTCGCGCCCGTCGCGCTGGCCCTGGTCGACCTCACCGTCCTCGACGCCCGTGACACGACGGCCGTAGCGGGAGGTGGTGACGCCAGCCTCGAGGAGGAGGTCCCCCCGTTCCCAGTCGCGCTGCTTGACGCCGGCCACGCCGACGGACGGTGCGAGCTCCACGGCGGTGAGGAGCGCGCGCAACGCGTCGGCTTCGGGTGCGGAGTCATCGTGCAGGAGCCACAGCCATCCGGCGGCGGCGGTGTCCGAGTCCGCCTGCACGAGGGCTGGGTCCGCCTGCGCGAGGGCGGTGCGCACCGCGTCGCCGAAGGTCCTCGCGGCGGGCGCCCGGAGGATCGTCACGCCGTCGAGCGTGCCGACGGCGTCGAGGGCGTCGGACCCGGCCTGGGCGGCGTCGAGCAGGCCGGCTCCGGCCGGGGCGACGTCGACGAGCAGGGTGCGCGCGGGCCGCAGGTGCGCACGCGCGAGCGCGGTGAGGGTCGCGCTGAGGTACCGGGTCGGTCCTCGGGTGACGACGACTGCGGTGACCGAGCCGGTCACCGGATATGGCAGGTCAGACGACACGCCGCTTGAGCTTGCGCCGTTCCCGCTCGGAGAGGCCGCCCCAGATGCCGAAGCGCTCGTCGTTGGCGAGTGCGTACTCGAGGCACTCGGCCCGGACCTCGCAGCCGGTGCAGACGCGCTTCGCCTCGCGCGTCGATCCGCCCTTCTCCGGGAAGAAGGCCTCGGGGTCGGTCTGGGCGCACAGCGCGCGCTCCTGCCAGCCCATGACGCCGTCGTCGTCCGGGGTGCCGAAGAGCGGCAGGACGGGGGCGACCGGCTCTGCGGAGAGATCGACCTGGCTGGGGATGGTCCCGTCGTCGTCGAGCAGGTCCCACATGGCCTTGCCTCCGCTCTCGCCGCCGGACTCACAACCCGCCGAAGACCCCGGCGATACCTCGAATTACACGCGTGTCATTGCGGCCTGTCAAGCGCGGCAGGGGGTATGGAAACCTTGAAATCATGCCAAAACCGGACACTTGCGACACCTTTTGTGCACAGTGTCTGCTCACGTCCGCCGCGCGACCTCCCCGGCGGCGACAAGAGGCCGTCGCGCGACCGGGCGGGGCCGTGTCGGACGCGATCACCCGCTCGTCACGAGCCTACGCTGAGAGCATGACGCCGACGACGACGAGCACGGCCCTCGCGCGGGCCGCGGCGCGTGGGGGGCACCCCGCGGTGACCTGGTACGGACCCGGCGGAGATCGCGTCGAGCTCTCGGGTGCCGTCCTCGTCAACTGGGTGACGAAGACGACGAACCTCCTCGTCGAGGAGCTCGACGCCGGCCCCGGATCGATCCTCGTGCTCGATCTCCCGCCGCACTGGCGGTCCGTCGTGTGGGCGCTCGCCGCGTGGCGCGCGGGGGCGTCCGTCGCGATCGGAGCGCCCGCATCGGACGACGCGACGCGCATCGTCGTCACCGACCGCCCCGAGTCGCACCCGCAGGCGCGCGACCTCGTCGTCGTCACGCTCGGCGCGCTCGCGCGGCGCTACCCGGGCGAGCTGCCCGCCGGGGCGGTCGACGCCGCGAGCGCCGTCATGATGTACTCCGACGCGCTCGGCTGGGTGCCGCCGACCGAGCCGGCCAGCCTCGCGCTCGAGGGTCGCGACCGCGTCGACCACGCGACGCTCGCGGAGTGGGCCGACGGCGCGTCGATCCCCGCCGGGCACCGCGTCGCACTGCCGGCCGACGACCTCGAGGACCTGCTGCGTGCCGCCCTCGCTGCCCTGCGGTCCGACACCTCGCTCGTCCTGCTCTCCCCCGAGATGCGCGCCGAGCTCGACGCGGACCCCGAGCGCAAGGCGCGAATGCTCGCGAGCGAACGGGTCGACGCCGAGGGGTGACGCGTCAGGGGACGTCCGCCTGCACGAGCGTTCCCTGCCCCACCGCGCTGAGTGGACCCTCGGCAGCGCTCACGAACACCGCCTGACCGGGGGCGAGGTCCATCTCCTCGCAGCTGCTTCGAACCCGCAACGACCCCGTGAGGCACAGGAGGATGCGCGGCCCGCGCCCCGGGAGCGGGTGCGTGAGGTCGTCCTCGATCGTCGTGAGCGACAGCTCGAAGTCGTCGACGGGCGCGTAGTAGACGCGGCTCGAACCGTGGAACACCTCGGGGGCCGGACGGATCGGCGGCGCGGCGACGTAGTCGACCGTGCTGAGCAGCGCCGGGACGTCGATGTGCTTCGCGGTGAGCCCGGCGCGCAGCACGTTGTCGGAGCTCGCCATGATCTCGACGCCCAGCCCGGACAGGTACGCGTGGACGCCTCCGGACGGGACGAAGAGCGCCTCCCCGGGCTGCAGCGTCACCGGGTTGAGCAGGAGGGACGCGACGACGCCCGGATCGCCCGGGTAGGCATCGTTGAGCAGCCCGACGGTCGCATCGGCACGCGGGGACGTCGACCCTTCCGCGAGGCGCGCCGCGCACGCCGCGGCGAGCGCCTCGACGGCGGTCCTGCTCGGTCGGGTGAGCGGCGAGAGCAGCGCGGTGAACGCGGTCCGCACACCGGTGCGGGAGGGGTCCGCACGCAGCATCGATGCGACCGCCCGCGCGAGGGGTGCGTCGAGGTCGGCGAACAGCTCCGCCGCTCGACGGGGCGCCCGGAAGCCGCACATCGCCTCGAACTGCGTGAGCGCGAGGACGAGCTCCGGCTTGTGGTTGACGTCCTTGTAGGACCGGTGGGGCGCGTCGATCGGGACCTCGGCGGCCTCCTCGACCGCGAAGCCCTGCCGGGCCTGCGCGACGTTGGGGTGGACCTGCAGCGACAGCGGACGCTCCGCCGCGATGAGCTTGAGCAGGTACGGCAGTTCCGCGCCGAACCGTGCGACGACGTCCCGGCCGAGGTGCGTCGCGGGGTCGGCCGCGATGACGTCCGTGAGAGGTGTGCCCTGCTCTCCCGCGAGGCACGGCCCGGACGGGTGGGCGCCGAACCACAGCTCGGCGAGCGGACGGCCGTCGGGCTCCTCGCCCAGGAGCCGGGGGATCTCGGTCGCCGAGCCCCAGTCGTAGTTGCGCGACACTCCCGCGAGCCTGAGCACGCCTACCGTCCTCTCCCCCGGCAGACCGCTCGGCCGGGCGTCGCCGTCCCTGTCGGGTGGCAGTCGGCGGCGCCCCGTCGCGCCCCGCGACGACCCTAGCGGGCCGCGCGGGTGCGGGTGGGCGTCAGGACTCGTCGGCCGCGATCGAGGAGACGAACGCGGATCGCACGACGCCGCTCGTCACGGCGTTGAGCCGGGACCGCATCTGGTCGGCCTTGCCCGAGCGGGTCGACGTCGCGCCCGTCGAGGACGTCGCGACGAGCGCCTTCATGCCGCCGCCTTCGTAGTGACGCACGTCGATCGTCACGACGTCGGAGAGGCCGAAGTATGCGCGAGCGTTCGCCTGGCTGAGGCGGGCGGTCCAGCTCCGGTACGGGTTGCCGCTCAGTTCCGAGACGCTCCACGGGTCCTTGACGCTGCGGATGTACGGGACCTTGGCGGACCACGCGTCCTCGCTGTTGAGGGTCGCTGCCCCTGCCGACGAGGCGTAGTACGCCGTCACGAGCTTGCCTGAGTACGCAGCGTCGTCACCGACGTACCTCAGCACCTTGCCGTGCGTGCCGCCCTCCGACACCGTCGCGTCGACGGCGCGCTTCCACTTCTTCCCGAACTGTGCGCTCGTGCCCTCGTTCTCCTTGTTCCAGCCGGTGAACATCTGGTCGCGGATGTCGTCGACGAGGTTGCAGCGGCAGTCGGAGCGCGTCGAGGTCATGGTCGCGGCGTAGTTGCGGGCAGCGACCGCCTGGGCCTCGAGCGCCGCTTGACCCAGGGTGCCCCAGCTCGAGGGCATCTCCGCGATGCCGTAGAGGTACTCGGTGTTGAGGCGCAGGTCGTTGACGACGTTGATGTAGTACTTGCCGTCGGTGTCCTTGACCGCACGCACCGTGAGCCGACCGTGCCGGTAGGTGCCCTGCGCGCCGACGACCTTGGCGAGTGCGGTCTTCGTGCTCGTCGGCTCGTAGTACGTCGTGTTCTCCCAGTGCAGCCGGAGCACCGCGTCCTTGCCGACGACCGTGCCGCCCACGCTCGCCTCGACCTGGGTGCCGACGACCTTGATCGTGATGTCCTTCTTCGTCGACCCGGTCGTGAGGTTCGTGCCGACGGCGTCCCGCAGCCGCCACTTTCCTCCTGTGACCGACAACGACGTCGAGGACCATTCCTGGTCGTAGGCCCCCGAGTAGTGCGCGTCGGGGCCGAGCACCTGAACGGCTATGGCCCGGTCGAGCTTCTCGGTGCTCACCGCGGTGTCCGTGTAGTAGTGGGTGAGGATGTCCTCGACGGACTTGCCGCTGCGGGCCATCGCGTACGCCCCGTACTGCGACATGCCCAGACCATGACCCCAGCCGGCGCCGGTCACCGTGAACGAGTCAGGTGCGACGCGCTTGACCGTGACGGCGACGGCGGGGCTGGTCGCCCGGGGGATGCGGACGCGGTAGGTGCCGGACGTCCCGGGGGCGAAGGCGAGGGTGCCGGTTCCCTCCGCCACCGGGATGTCCGCGGCGGCGGTCCAGGTCGTGCCGCTCTTGCGTTCGAGCACGGCGGTGCCAGTGGCGGGCAGGCCCTTCGCGTACCAGCGGACGGTCGCGGTCGTCGTGGTGGCCGAGCCGGTGACCGTGGTCGGTGAGAGCGTGAGGCTCGCCCAGTCCTGGCGGACCGTGACCTTGCGCGCGTACGACGTCACCTTGCCCCACAGCAGCCGGTACGACGTCGTCGCGGTGGGTGCGACGGTGAAGGTCGCCTTGCCGCTCTTCGGCACCGTGACGACCTGGTCCGTCACCCACGCCGAGCCGCTCTTGCGCTGGACCGTCACGGTTCCGGAGCGGAGCGTGAGGTTCTTGTAGAGCGAGATCGACCCGCGCGCGGTCGACCCGGCGGAGATCGTCGTGTCGAGGTCCTTCGTGAAGGAGAAGCTCGCCCAGGCCTTGTGGACGATCACTCGCTTCTTGGCCGAGCGCTGGGAGCCGACGACGGCGCGGTAGGACGTCGACGTCGTCGGCTTGACCTTGACCGTCGCGCTGCCGTTCTTCACCTTGACGTTCTTCACCGTGCGCCAGGCGCCCTTCGTGTACGCCTGGAGGCGCACCGTGCCGGTCGGCTTCTTTGCCGCCTTGCGCCAGGAGATCTTGAGGGTCGCCGTCTTGCCGAGGCGCATCGAGGACGTGCCGGTCACCGTGAGGCTCGTGCGCGGCGCCGCGTCGGCGGCGCTCGTCGCGGGGTCAGCGAGGACGCCGAGCGTCGCGACGAGGACCGCGACGACGACGGTGGCGAGCAGGCGGGCGAGGGGACGGCGTGCGGGCGTGGCATGGACAGCACCGTCACCGCCACGGAGGAAGGAGTGACGCATGTGAACAATGTGACAGAAGTGCACGGTCGAATCCAGGGTCATGCCGAGATGTCCGTGTGGTGACGTCCGCCGTCGCGGCCGACTGGCGGCTCGCCTGCGGAAGACCGGAGCTGGTCAGGCCGCGCCGTCCTCCGTGTACTTCGCCAGGACGTCCGCCATGGGCCCGTCGAGCGCGAGACCACCGTCCTTGAGGTAGAGACCCCGGGTGCAGAAGCGCTCGAGGTCCTTCGCGGAGTGCGAGACGAGGAAGAACGTCCGCCCCTCGCCGATGAGCTCGTCGATCCGCGCATAGCACTTCGCCTTGAAGGCCGCGTCGCCGACGGCGAGGACCTCGTCGACGAGGAGGATCGGCTCGTCGAGCTGCGCGATGACCGCGAACGCGAGGCGCACCTTCATCCCGGAGGAGAAGTGCCGGTAGGGCGCATCGAGGGAGGCCCGGATCTCCGCGAAGTCGACGATCGCATCGAAGCGCTCCGCAATCGCCTCCTTCGACATCCCGTGGAGGCCGGCCGCGAGCGTGATGTTGTCCCGCGCCGTGAGGTCACCGTTGAAGCCACCGGTGATCTCGATGAGCGGAGCGACGCCGTTCGAGACGTCGATCGTTCCCTCGTCCGGAAGCATGACGCCCGCGATGAGCTTGAGGAGCGTCGACTTGCCACCGCCGTTGCGACCGACGACCCCGACAGCCTCGCCCGCGTGCACGTCGAAGGACACGTCGCGCAACGCCCAGAACGTCTGGCGCTTCGCCCCCGTCCGACCGCGCGTGAGGAGCTCGCGCACCGAGAAGTGGCGCGAGCCGCGGTTGAACTCGACGCCGACGTCGCGCACCGAGATCACCGGGGCGCCCAGAGCCGTCGTGCTGCCAGCCACTCAGATCTCCTTCAGGACGGACGGCTCGAGGCGGCGGAACATCGCCCAGCCGGACACGAGCACGAGCACGCTCACGCCGGCACCGATCCCCACCGCGCTCCAGTGGATCTGACCTCCGAAGAACGCCGCGCGGTAGAGGCCGAGGATCCCCGCCATCGGGTTGAACTGGTAGAGCGTCTGCGCCCACAGCGGGAGCATGGTGGTGCCGATGACGTCTGAAAGACCGTAGATGATCGGCGAGCCGTAGAAGAGGAACCGGATGGCGATCTTCACGACACGCTCGGTGTCGCGGACGAGGACGTAGAGCGGCGCGAGCACGAAGCCGATCCCCAGCAGCAGGACCGCCTGCAGCAGCATCGCGAGCGGCATGTAGACGATCTCCCACCTGGGCGCGACCCCGTAGGCCGCCGCGAAGACCGCGAGCACCGGCAAGGAGAAGACGTACTCCGCACCCTTCGCGCACACCGCCTTGAGCACCCAGATCTCGCGCGGCAGCCGGGTCGACCGCACGAGTCGCGCCTCGCTGCGCAGCGCCTTGCCCGTGTCCGTCACGCCGCCGCTGAACCACGACCACGGCAGCAGCGCGCAGATGAGGAAGAGGATGTAGGGATCGGCGCCGACCGTGCGCTGGAAGATCATCGTGAAGACGACGAAGTACACCATCGACATGAGGAGCGGGTCGAGGACCGACCACACGTAGCCGAGCACGGAGTCGGCGTAGCGCACCTTGATGTCGCGACGCACGAGCAGCGCAAGGATCTTCCGCGTGGCCCACAGCTCGCGCAGACGCCGCGTCGTGCCCGGTCGCGAGCCTGGGCTCACCACGTTCCCTCATCCCTGGCCGTCGCGGCCTCGTCCGGCGCCAGGTCCTCTGGCCAGCGTGCACTTTACCCACTGCTCCGGTCGATACGATGTCGCGATCCCCGATCCCGCCCTGGAGGACGCGTCGATGACGATCCCGCAGCACCCGCGCGTCGCCGTCTGGCGGGACACGTGGCTGCCCGGCTCGGAGACCTTCGTCCGGGACCAGGTCGGTGCCCTCGAGCGCTGGACACCGGTGAGGATCGGGCTCGAGCACATCGAGACGGGGCGGGGCCTGCCCGTCGAGCCGGACTTCGCCCCGCACGTCGCCGGGTCCACGCCCTGGCGCCTCATCGAGCCGTTCGCGGGGTCGTTCGGGCTGCGTCGCCGGGCCGCCGCGTTTCTCGCGGCCGCGGACGCGGACCTCGTCCACGCGCACTTCGGCACGGGCGCGATCAACGCCCTGCCCGTCGCGCGCCGCGCAGGGCTCCCCCTCGTCGCGACCTTCCACGGCTACGACGTCACACGGACGCCGCGGATGCCGCACGGCGTCGGCCGCGAGTACCGCAGGCGCCTCGGGCACGTGTTCTCCTACGCGACCCGCCTCGTCGCCGTGTCCGACTTCATCGCGGGCCGCCTGCTCGAGCTCGGCGCGCCGGCGGACAAGGTGACGGTCCACCACATCGGCATCGCGCTGCGCTCCCCGTCGACGGTCGTGCCCGACGACGAGCGTCGCGGTATCACCTTCGTCGGCCGCCTCGTGGGCAAGAAGGGCATCGACGACCTGCTCGACGCGGTGGCCCGGCTGCCAGAGGCGGTGCGGGCGGCCCACCCGGTCAGGGTCGTCGGCGACGGACCGCTGCGCGACGCGACGATCTCGCGGGCGAGAGCGCTCGGGCTCGACCTCACGATGCTGGGATTCCTGTCGTCGACCGAGGTCGCGGACGTCCTCGCCTCCTCCGCGGTGTTCTGCGCGCCCTCACGCACCGGCCCGGACGGGGACTGCGAGGGCTTCGGCATGGTGTTCCTCGAGGCTGCGCTCCAGGGCACGCCCGTCGTCTCCTACGCGCACGGGGGCGTCGTCTCCGCGGTGGAGGACGCGGTGACCGGGCTGCTCGCCCCCGAGGGCGATGTCGCGGCGCTCGCCGGCCACCTCGAGCAGGTGCTCACCGACCCGGTGCTCGCGCGCGGCCTTGGCGTCGCCGGGGCGGCCCGGGTCCGCCGGGACTTCGACATCCGCGACCGCACCGCAGCCCTCGAACGCCTCTACGACGAGGTGTTGGTCGCCCGTTCCTGAACGACCGCGGAGGGCTCGTCGGCGCCCACCCGGAGCCCGAGGTCGGTCCCGAGGTGCTCGTGGGCGAGGTCCGCGAGCGCGTCGAGCATCGCCTCGGTGCGCCGCTCGGCGGCCGGCCCGACGGGCACCTCGAGCACCGCGGCGAGCGCGCGTCGGGCGTCGTCCCGGAAGGGTGCACGGGAGGCGACCGCGGTGAAGAACTCCTCGATCGTGGCGGCGTCCTCCGCGAGCAGGTCGGGCGCGACGACCCGCAGGTGCGGGCGGTTGAGCCCGCGGGCCCGCTCGTAGTCGGCGATGTCGGGGCAGTGCAGGACGACGGGCCGGTCGAGGGCGAGGAAGTCCACCCAGACGCTCGAGTAGTCGGAGATCATCGCGTCGGCGAGGCCGATGAGCTGGTAGAGCGTGAGGCCTGCGGCCAGGACGTCCTCGGTGCTCAGCACCCGCACGCCGAGTTCGGAGAGGCGATCGGCGTCGTGACGGTGCGGCTTGGCGACGAGCTGCACCCCATGCTCGGCGGCGCGGCGGGCGAAGGAGGCCGCGAGGTCCTCCTCCTCCGCCCCGGCCGTGAACGTGCGGCCCTCCGTGAGGCCGACAAGTCCGGCGCCCGCGGAGGTGCGGAAGGTGGGCATCCACAGCACGAGCGGGCGCGTCGGGTCGAGGTCGAGGTCGACGAGGACCGACCGGTCCTTGGCGGCCGTCATGACGTCCTGGCGCACATTGCCCGGCACGAGGCGGGTGTCCTCCGCCATCGAGAGCGCGTGCACGGCCTCAACGCCCCACAGCGGGCTCGAGGCGGAGTGCGCCTGGGCGCCGATGCGCTGGGCGAAGTTCGCGTTGGCGTTCCACTTGGGCCCGGTGCCGTGCCACAGGTTGACGTGGAGGCGCCGGCCGACCGGACGTGGGGAGTCGTAGAGCCCGTGCGTGTAGGCGACGACCTCCGCCCGGATGAAGAGCATGAAGGTCGACACACCGGCCTTCGCGACGATCCGCACCCGATGCCGGGCGGAGCCGAGACCGAGCAGCCGCGCGACCCGCTCGAGTGCGACGCCCGCCTCGACCGGGTCGTTCGCGACGAGGTAGACGTCGCCCGCGTAGTGCTCCGCGAGCCCGAGCGCGGTCGTGAGCGAGTTCTCCTCGGTGTCCGGGAGCCCTGCGACGAGCGCGTGTCGCCGCGGCGCAAGCACGGCCATGAGGACGCGCGCGACGACGGTCGCGACTCGGCGGCGCACCCGCAGCGCGAGGAGGCGCAGCGCGGCGCCGCGCGGCAGGCGACCGCTCACCTCGTACTCGTGGGCGGGGCCGCGCGCCTCGAGCACCGCCGACACGATCGACTCCGGGACGACGACGACCGCGAGCCAGACGGCCCCCGTGACGAGGACGGCGC
>JAFABT010000090.1 GCA_023425905.1 Actinomycetes bacterium
AACCTCAAGGCGCACCCGCTGGCGTACCACGCCTTCACCGACGGGCTCGGGGTCAGCTACCCGACCACACCCACGATCTCCGGCACCGCGACCGGCGTCGGGGAGTACCACTACCAGTATGCCGAGGACTTCCGCATCGGCGTCACGGGCCTCACCGTCGACGGCAAGGTCGACGACTACTCCGACTGGACCGTGAGCGAGCTGTGGACCGACGGGTCCCGCAGCCTGCGCACGACCTTCGGCCACGGCCTGCCCTTCGTCTACGTCGAGGCCGAGGGCGACACCGCGACCCTCACCGGCACCGCGAAGCCGACCGTGTGGCGCAACGACTACGCGACGATCGGGTTCACCCTCAACGGCCACGACTACGCCGCCTTCGCCCCGAACGGGTCGACCTGGGGCGTCGACGGCTCGACGCTCAGCCTCGCCCTCCAGGGCGGCACGTTCTTCTCCGTCGCCGTCCTGCCGACCGGGCCGGGCAGCACGCAGGCCGAGCGCACCGCCGCGCTCGCGGCCTACGCGCCGTACGCGCACAACCACGTGACCGGAACCGACGTGTCGTGGGACTACGACGAGGCCGCCGCGACGATGACCGCGACCTACTCCTTCACGACGACGGCACGGCAGGGCTCGCGCAGCGGAACCGTCTTCGCCCTCTACCCGCACCAGCGCGACCAGCTCGCGGGGGCGGAGCTCAGCCCGTACAGCTACGTCTCGCCCCGCGGGCCGATGCGCGTCGTCGTCGGCGCGGACGAGTTCAGGACGGTCGCGACGTTCAACGGGGTGCTGCCCCAGCTCGACCACGTCGGGTTCCCTGCGGGATCCGCCGACACCGCGCAGCTCGCGGGGTACGTCGACCAGGTCGCCGCGGGTGACCCCTTCGCCGGCTTCGGCAACGACACCTACTGGACCGGCAAGGCGATCGGGCGGGCCACGCAGGTCGCGCACATCGCGCACGAGCTGGGCGACCCCGGCGCGCGCGACCACCTCGTCGACGCCGTCCAGGCGCGCCTCACCGACTGGCTCACGGTGTCGCCCGGAGAGACCGCACGCGGGTTCTGGTACAACCCCGCGTGGGGGACGCTCATCGGCTACCCGGGGTCCTACGGGTCGGACACAGACCTCAACGACCACCACTTCCACTACGGCTACTTCGTCGTCGGGGCGGCGACCGTCGCGCAGTTCGACCCGGCGTGGGCCGCGCAGGACGAGTACGGGGCGATGGTCGACCTCGTCATCAAGGACGCGGCGAACTGGGACCGCAGCGACACCCGGTTCCCGTTCCTGCGCGACTTCGACATCTACGCGGGCCACGACTGGGCGTCTGGCCACGGCGCCTTCGCCGCGGGCAACAACCAGGAGTCGTCGTCGGAGGGCATGAACTTCGCGAGCGGCCTCATCCAGTGGGGCGAGGTCACCGGGAACGACGAGGTCCGTGACCTGGGCATCTACCTCTACACGACGCAGGCGTCCGCGATCGAGAACTACTGGTTCGACACCGACGACGAGGCGTTCCCCGAGGCCTTCGGGCACTCGACGGTCGGCATGGTCTGGGGCGACGGCGGCAGCTACGCGACGTGGTTCAGCGACGCCCCGGAGATGATCCAGGGCATCAACATGCTCCCGAGCACCCCGGGCCACAACTACCTCGGGTACGACCCGGAGTACGTGACCCGCAACATCGCCGAGCTCGAACGCAACAACGGCGGTCCGGCCGACGTCTGGCAGGACATCATCTGGGCGTTCGAGGCCTTCGCCGACGCCCCGGGGGCGCTCGCGAGCTTCCGGTCGCAGGCGAACAGCTATGCCGTCGAGGAGGGGGAGTCGCGGGCGCACACGTTCTCATGGCTGAAGAACCTCTCGGTGCTCGGCACGGTCGACCGGTCGGTCACCGCTGACACCCCGCTGCACGCGGTCTACGTCAAGGACGGCGTCCGCACCTACATGGCGTCGAACATGGGGTCGAGCGCGAGGACGGTGACGTTCTCCGACGGCACGACGCTCGCCGTCCCGGCCCGCTCGATCACGAGCACGACCGGGGATGACGACGGTGGCGGCGACCCGGGTGACCCCGGCGATCCCGGTGATCCCGGCGATCCGGGAGACCCCGGCGATCCCGGCGACGACGTCGTCCCGGCCACGTCGACGATCCAGGCGGAGGACTACGACGCGATGGAGGGCGTGCAGAGCCAGGCCACGACCGACACCGGCGGTGGCGAGAACATCGGCTGGATCGCGAACGGGGACCTCGTCCGCTTCGACGACGTCGACTTCGGGTCCACTCCGCTCACGAGCGTGAGCGCACGAGTGGCGTCGGGCGCCTCGACAGCGGGCACGATCGCGGTCCGGCTCGGAAGCCGCACCGCGACGCCGATCGGCAGCATCGAGGTGTCGGGCACCGGGGGATGGCAGGACTGGGTCACGCGCACCGCCGCGATCGCGCCGACGACGGGGGTGCACACCGTCTACCTCACCTTCGAGTCCGCGCAGGGCGGCGACTTCACCAACCTCAACTGGTTCACCTTCGGCACGACGCCCGTCGACCCGCCCGTCGACCCGCCGGGCCCGATCGTGGCGACGTCGACGATTCAGGCAGAGGGCTTCGCGGCCCAGGAGGGCGTCGTCCGCGAGGCGACGACCGACGAGGGCGGGGGTGAGAACGTCACCTCGCTCGAGAACGGGGACTACCTGCGCTTCGACGACGTCGACTTCGGCAGCACTCCGTTGCGCACGTTCAGCGCGCGGGTCGCCTCGGGCGCTGCGGGCGGGGTGAGCGGGCTCGTCAACGTCCGGCTGGGTAGCCGGACGGGGCCGTCGATCGGGTCCTTCGCGATCGCGAGCACCGGTGGGTGGCAGTCGTGGCGCACCGTCCCGGCGAACATCGAGGGGACGACGGGCGTGCACACCGTGTTCCTCACGTTCGACTCGGGCCAGCCGGCGGCGTTCGTCAACCTCAACTGGTTCACCTTCAAGTAGCGGCAGAGCGGACCAGCCCCCGGGAGTAGAACCGGGGCAGCGGACGGGCCTGACCGGCGCAGCGCACGCGCCGGTCAGGCCTCGCTCGCGACGGATCATGGCCCCCGTCGGGCACGCGGAGTCGCGATCAGGCGGGCCCGCCGTCGGACGGCCCCGCGGCGAGGCAGGTCGCGGCTAGACGGAGTCGCGGACGACGACGTCGAAGATGTCCTCGGCGCGCGCAGGGGGCGCGTCGAGGCCATCGAGGGCGGCGACCACCGCGTTGGCGATGTACTCGGCCTCGGCCTCGATCGCCTGCGACACGGTGGTGAGGGCCGGAGCGGCGAGGCGGGCGGCCGGGATGTCGTCGACGCCGATGACGGCGACGTCGTCGGGCACCCGGAGGCCCTCGGCGCGCAGGGCGGCGAGGACGGCGAGCGCGACCTCGTCGTTGTAGGCGGCGACCGCGGTGACCGGCGGGTCGGTCGCGCGCCACGACCGGACAGCGGCGATGCCCGAGGCGACCTCGAGGTCGACCGGCTCGACGACCGGCTCAGGAAGGCCGAGCTCGGCGCACTGCGCGCGCACCCCGCCCTCGCGCAGGTTGGCGAACTCGGCCAGACGCGGGTCGACGGACCTCGCGTAGCCGATGCGTCGGTGCCCCGCCTGTGCGAGGTGGGTGACCTGGAGCCGCCCGATGCGCGCCTGCGGGACGGAGAAGACACCCGGGTGGTGCGGGCTCTCGTCGAGCCCCGCCCCGAGCACCTGGATGCCCGCGCGACGCATCGCGAGCTCGTCCGCCGGCGAGAAGGGCGTGAAGCCGACGACGGCCCGCGGGGTGACCGCGCGCCACAGCTCGGCGAGCGCGGCCGAGTCGCGGCCGTGGTGGACGAGCACGGACAGCCCGCGTGCGCCGAGCGTCGAGGCGAGGTCGTCGAGCATCGTGTCGATGACGGGGCCGATCGGCCAGTTCGGCAGCACGCACAGCACGAGGCTGCTGCGGCCCGTGCGCAGCGTCCGCGCGGCGGCCGACGGCGTGTAGCCGAGCCGGGAGGCGGCCTCCCGGACCCGCTCGCGCGTCGCCTGCGGGATCGAGACGTCCGACTTCGCGTTGAGGACGTAGCTCACGGTCGTCCGCGACACACCGCTCTCGCGCGCGACGTCCGCGCTGGTCACTCGCACGCGGGCTCCCCTCTGAACACCTGACCGCCACCCGGGAACTTACCAACGAAGCAGGTCCGGTGGGTTGTACTAGTGCCATGACGTACCTGTGGGCAGCACTGGCTCTCGTGGCTCTCGGCGTGGTCGGGTGGCGCATCCACTCGATGAGCCCGCGGGCGGCCGGGATCGCCCGGGCGCTCGTCCTGGTGCCGATCGTCCTCGCGCTCTTCGTGCCGGAGGGCCCCGCGCAGGGCGTCGTCGCCGCCGGGCTCGTCGGGTTCATCCTCGGCAACGCGGTGCCCGAGCTGCAGGAGCGGCGCAAGAAGGCGGCCGCTGCTGCGGCGGCGGCTCAGCGCGGGTCGAAGGGCGGACGGTCGGGGGCGCGCGAGGGCGGCAGGCCCGGGAACGGGCCCAAGAGCGGCGCCAAGCGCAAGGGCGGGCCGCCGTCGAAGGGCACGAGCCGCCCGAAACGGTGAGTACGGACGGATAGGGGGGACAGGCATGGTCGAGTTCTGGGTGGTGCTCGTCGGCGTCGTCGGCGCGGCATTCGGATGGGTCGTCGGGCGACGCGGGACGAGGCGTGGAGCCGTCATGCGCGCGTTCGCGCTCGTCGCCGGGATCGTTGTGCTCCTCGTGACCGAGGGCCCGCCGCAGAGGATCGCAGCCGGGGCCCTGGTGGGACTCGTGCTGGCGGACGTCGCCGTTGGCCTCGTGCGACGTCGGCAGGGCCGCGCGCCCCGTAGCGGCTCGGATGACGGCGTTGTCGTGACGTAGTCGGGCCCGCCCATGGTGTCCGCGACAACGAGATCGGCGAGCGTGAGAATCGCTCCATGACCCGCGTTGCCCCGCCCGCTCCCGGGCTCACGACCCGCCCGCTCGCACTCGCTGACTCGCGCGCGGTCTACGAGCTCATGGCGGCCGTGCAGCGCGCCGAGCTCGGCGTGGTCGAGATCGAGGAGTCGGACATCCTCGCCGACTGGGCGCGGCCGAGCCACGACCTCGCCGCGTCGTCGGTAGCCGTGATGGCCGGCGACGTCATGGTCGGGTACGCCGAGCTCGTCGGGCACGAGCGGTACGACGCAGCCGTGCATCCCACGTACCAGGGCCGCGGGATCGGGACGTGGCTCGCCGCGTGGGTGCGGCAGCTCGCGCGGTCGCGGGGGCAGCACGTCGTCGGGATGCCGGTGCCCGAGGGGTCGAGCGGGGACCGGTTGCTCACCGTGCTGGGGTACCACGTCCGGTGGACGAGCTGGGTGCTGCGGGTGCCGGGTGGCGCACGCATTCCGCCGCGTGAGCTGCCCGCCGGGTTCAGCATCGGCCCGGCCCGCGAGGACGAGCGCCGCGCGGCCCACGACGTCCTCGAGGACGCCTTCGGGGAGTGGACCAACCGCGAGCGCGAGCCGTGGCCCGACTTCGAGGCCGCGGTGCTGCGTCGGCCGGGATTCGCGCCGTGGCAGCTGCGCGTCGTGCGCGACCCGGGCGGCGTCGTCGTCGGGGTGACCGTGACGGTGCTGTCCGACACCGGGCGGCACGGGCACGCCGACGACGAGGTCACCGCCTACGTCGACCGGCTGGCCGTGCGGCGCGACCACCGCGATCGAGGTCTCGCGCAGGCGCTGCTCGTCGACGCGTTCGCCGCAGCGAGCGCGCACGGCGCGACCGTGTCAGAGCTCTCGACCGACTCGCGCACCGGGGCGCTCGGGCTCTACGAGAAGGTCGGCATGGTCGCCACCTCGACGTGGGTGCACCGGGCGGTGGAGGTCGGGGGCGACACGCGGTGGTGAGAAGGCCCGCCGCGCGCGTGAGCAGCGTGGATAGTCTCGGCCCAACAGTCGAGGAGGTGGGACGTGGGCGAACCGAGGATCGTCACCGTCCCGTTCACGCAGGCAGCTAGCGCGGAACTGAGTGCGCGGGGCGGCAAGTTCGTCAACTGGCCGGTCGTCTACGTGCTCGACGGGACCCGGGAGGTCTACGTCGGCGAGACCCTCAGCGCGTCGAAGCGTCTGCGGCAGCACGTCGACTCCCGCTCGAAGCAGGGCGTCACCCGAGCGCGCGTCGTCCTCGACGAGACATTCAACAAGTCCGCGTGCCTCGACCTGGAGTCGCGGCTCATCCGCCTGTTCGCGGGCGATGGGAGTCTCTCGGTCCTCAACGGAAACGACGGCATCACAGACGCCGACTACTACCGTCGGGCCGAATATCAGCCGGCCTTCGACGCAGTCTTCGAGCAGTTGCGTGACGCGGGGCTGTTCACGCGCTCCGTGGCCGAGATCGAGAACTCTGACCTCTTCAAGCTGTCGCCGTTCAAGGCGCTCAACCCCGAGCAGGCGATCGCCGTCGAGGACATCGTCGAGGGCCTCGTCGACGATATGACGACGGGGGAGACGAGCACGATCGTCGTCCAAGGTGAGCCGGGAACGGGCAAGACGATCGTCGGAATCTACCTCGTCAAGCTCCTCCGGGACATCGCCTCGGGCATGACCATCGAGGACAACGACGGTGAGGCGATGTTCTCGGAGTTCTTCGTCGAGGACGTCCACAGGCTGCTGAGCGGCATGTGCATCGGGCTGGTCGTGCCGCAACAGTCGTTGCGCGAGTCCGTGCGCAGAGTCTTCGCCAAGACACCAGCGCTTGACCGTGCGATGGTGCTCAGCCCCTTCGACGTGGGAAAGGCTGCGCGTCGTGGCGACGAGGGGGCCCCGCCCTTCGACGTGCTTGTCGTGGATGAGGCGCACAGGCTCAATCATCGGGCGAATCAACCCTCCGGCCCCCTCAACGCCGAGTTCGCGAGCATCAACGAACGACTGTTCGGGACAGACGACAACCGGTGGACACAACTCGATTGGATCCGGGCGCAGAGCCGGCACCAGGTGTTCCTTGTCGACGTCGGGCAGCGGGTGCGGCCAGCAGACCTGCCGGTCTCGACGCTCGCGAAGCTCGTGGAGGACGCCCGTTCCGTGCGACGGCGATACTCGCTCACGTCGCAGATGCGCGTCGCTGGCGGCGGAGACTACATCGCCTACGTACGTCAGATGCTTGGCGACGGGCCCCCTCCGCCCGAGGTTCCCGTCTTCGACGGATACGAACTTGGACTGTTCGACAGCTTCCCGGCGATGCTCGCCCGCGTGCGGGAGCGCAACGACGAGGACGGGCTCTCCAGGCTGGTCGCTGGATTCGCGTGGCCGTGGGTGAGCAGGAAGGACCCCGAGATGACCGACATCGTCATCGACGGAGTCGGGCTCCCCTGGAACCGCACGCAGACCGACTGGATCTCCTCGCCGTCGTCGCTCGACGAGGTCGGGTCCATCCACACCGTGCAGGGCTACGACCTCAACTACGCGGGGGTCATCATCGGCCCAGATCTGCGGCTCGACCCGCGCACTGGTCGGATCGCCTTCAACCGGGCGCGCTACTTCGACAAGAAGGGAATGGAGAACAACCGGCGGTTGGGCATCGTCTACTCAGATGCCGACATGCTCGAATTCGTGCGGAACGTCTACTCGGTCCTGCTCACGCGTGGGATGCGCGGGACGTTCGTCTACGTGTGTGATGACGCGCTGCGAGAGCGGCTGTCGCGGTTTCTGCCGCGAGCCTGAGCGAGCCAGACCCGTCCTCGACGGCGGAGCAGGACGACTGAGCCCGCGCTCAGCCCTCCCAGGTCCCCTGCCACACCGACGTGAACGGCGCGTGCGACGTGACGCGGGCCTCGACGGCGGCGGTGACGAAGGCCTTCGCGGTTGCCACGGCGTCGCGGACGGACTGGCCCTTCGCGAGGCCTGCGGCGATGGCGGAGGCGATCGTGCAACCGGCGCCGGAGACCCGCTCGGCGCCGATCTTCGGGACGGAGAAGAGCTCGACGCCGTCGGCCGAGACGAGGACGTCGACCGCGTCGTCGCCCGGCAGGTCGACGCCGCCCTTGGCGAAGACGTAGGGGACGCCCATCTCGTGGATCGTCGTGGCGGCGGCGACGAGCTCGTCGACGGTCTCGATCGACTCGACTCCCGCGAGCGTCGCGGTCTCGAAGAGGTTCGGGGTGATGACGGTCGCGAGGGGGAGGACCTGCTCGCGCAGCGCCGTGTCGGTGTCGAGGGCGGCGCCCGGCTCCTGGCCCTTGCAGATGAGGACGGGGTCGAGGACGACGTGCCGGAACGTGCGCGCGGCGAGCTCGCGGGCGACCGTGTCGATCGTCGCCGGGGTGCCGAGCATGCCGATCTTCACGACGTCGATGTCGTGGCACGCGGTCGCGGCCTCGATCTGGTCCACGA
>JAFABT010000152.1 GCA_023425905.1 Actinomycetes bacterium
CCGACCGGTGTACGCGCCGGCCAGCCAGGAGCAGGTGACGCTCGACCAGTACCGCGAGGCCGTCGAGCCGCTGCGCAAGGTCGTCATGCTCGTCGGCCCGATCGTCCTGGGCCTGTTCGCCGGCGGCGCCGCCTCGGCGCAGTGGCAGACGATCCAGCTGTGGCTCAATGCGGTGCCGTTCGGGGAGAAGGACCCGCAGTTCGGGCTCGACATCGGCTTCTTCGTGTTCCAGCTGCCGGGGTGGCGCTTCGTCGTGTCGTTCCTCATGGCGGTCGTCATCATCGCCGGCATCGGCGCGATCGCGACGCACTACCTCTACGGCGGCATCCGGATCGGCGGCCAGGGCGAGCGCACGACGCCGGCCGCGCGCCGCCAGCTCGGCTTCACCGGGGCGATCCTCATGGTCCTCATCGCCGCGAACTACTGGTTCGAGCGGTACGCGCTGCTCACCAAGGCTGGCGAGAAGTTCGAAGGTGCGTCGTACTCCGACGTCAACGCGGTGCTGCCGTCCAAGGCGATCCTCGCGGGCGTCGCGGTGCTCGTCGCGGCGATGTTCATCCTCACGGCGTTCCGCGGCACGTGGCGGCTGCCGGCGATCGGCGTGGGCCTCATGGTCGTCTCCGCCCTCGTCATCGGCGGCGTCTACCCGGCGATCGTCCAGCAGTTCCAGGTGACCCCGAACGCCCAGGAGCTCGAGCGCGACTTCATCCAGCGCAACATCGAGGCGACGACGAAGGCCTACGGCCTGGAGAACTACGAGACGATCCCGTACAGCCCGACGACCGAGGCGGTCGCCGGGGCGCTCGCGGACGACGCGGAGACCGCGGTGTCGATCCGGCTGCTCGACCCGGCCGTCGTCTCGCCGTCGTTCCGCCAGCTGCAGCAGAACAAGCAGTACTACAACTTCTCCGACCCGCTCTCGGTCGACCGCTACACGATCGACGGCGAGAGCCGCGACACGGTGATCGCGGTGCGCGAGCTCAACCTCGCAGGCATCCCGGCGGCCTCGCGGAGCTGGGTCAACGACCACACCGTCTACACCCACGGCTTCGGCGTCGTCGCGGCGTCCGGCAACACGACGACCGCGGGCGGGCAGCCCGACTTCTGGGAGCGTTCGATCCCCTCGGTCGGCGAGATGGGCGAGTACGAGCCCCGCATCTACTTCGGTCAGGGCACGCAGCTGTTCTCGATCGTCGGCGCTCCTGAGGGGCGCGAGCCGTGGGAGCTCGACTACCCGAACGACGACGCGGGCGGCCAGGTGAACACGACCTTCCCGACGGACACCGTCTCGGCCGGGCCCAGCATCGGCAACCCGTGGAACAAGCTGCTGTTCGCGCTCAAGTTCGGGGACGAGAAGATCCTCTTCTCCGACCGGGTGACCGAGGCCAGCCAGATCCTCTACGACCGCAACCCGCGTGACCGCGTCGCGAAGGTCGCGCCGTACCTCACGCTCGACCAGCGGGTGTACCCGGCCGTCGTCGACGGTCGCGTCAAGTGGATCATCGACGGCTACACGACGACGGACGCCTACCCGTACTCGGCGCGCAGCTCGCTCGACGAGTCCGCCGCCGACTCGCTCACGACGGCGAGCCAGTCGATCGACGGTCTGCTCCCGGAGCGCGTCAACTACATCCGCAACTCGGTCAAGGCCACGGTCGACGCCTACGACGGCTCGGTGACCCTCTACACGTGGGACGCCGAGGACCCGATCCTCAAGGCGTGGCAGCAGATCTTCCCCGCGAACTACGCGCCCTTGTCGGAGATCCCCGCCGACCTCATGAGCCACCTGCGCTACCCCGAGGACCTCTTCAAGGTGCAGCGCACGCTGCTGTCGAAGTACCACGTGGAGGACGCGAGCGAGTTCTTCTCCGGGCAGGACTTCTGGAAGAACCCGGACGACCCGACGCGTGAGGGCGACATCGCGCAGCCGCCGTACTACCTCACGCTCAAGATGCCGGGCCAGGACGAGGCGACGTTCTCGCTCACGTCGTCCTACATCCCGGCGACGGACGCGAACCAGGCGAACCAGCGGTCCGTGCTCACCGGGTTCCTCGCGGTCGACTCCGAGACGGGCGGCGAGGCCGGCAAGGTCGCAGAGAGCTACGGCAAGCTGCGGCTCCTCGAGCTGTCCCGCAACTCGACCCTCGCGGGTCCGGGCCAGGTGCAGAACGCGATGAACTCCGACCCGACCGTGTCCAACCAGCTCAACATCCTCAACCAGAACGCGACGACGGTGGTCAAGGGCAACCTGCTCACGCTGCCGATCGGCGGCGGACTGCTCTACGTCCAGCCCGTCTACGTCCAGTCGCGCTCCGGCACGGCGTTCCCGCTGCTGCAGAAGGTCATCGTCGCCTTCGGTGACGAGATCGGGTACGCGGACACGCTCGACGGGGCGCTCGACCAGGTGTTCGGCGGCGACTCCGGCGCGAACGCGGGCGACGCCGGTGAGGCACCTGCGGACGACGACGTGCCCCCGGGCACGGTCGAGCCGACTCCCGGCACGACGCCGACGCCGGCCCCGACGGACGGCACGGCCGTGACGCCGCCCCCAGCGCCGTCGCCCACGACCAGCGCTCCCGGCATCGCCGACCCGCGGGTCGCGCTCGACCAGGCGCTCGCCGACGCGGCGGCGGCGATGAAGGAGTCCCAGGACGCGCTGCAGAAGGGCGACTTCGCCGCCTACGGCGTCGCGCAGGACAAGCTCACGGCTGCGATCGAGCGGGCACTGGCCGCGGAGGCGCAGCTCGGCTGACGCAAAGGTCCGCGCATCGTCGGCGCCCGGCTCCTCAGCATGAGCGAGCCGGGCGTCGCCGTGTGAGCCTCGTCTCGATCGGCCGGCCCGATTTGGCCCCTCGTGAGGGGTCACGTAGAGTAGAGATACCGACGCGGGGTGGAGCAGCTCGGTAGCTCGCTGGGCTCATAACCCAGAGGTCGCAGGTTCAAATCCTGCCCCCGCTACTTGTGAAGTACCAGGTCAGAGGCCCTTCCGATCGAGAGATCGGAAGGGCCTCTGACGTTCTGGTCAACAGATGGTCAACCTGGCTCGCCGCCGGACGGGGGCGAACAAGGCCGGACACGCCCGGTCGCCTCGCGGCGAAGCGAGGGGCGGCGACGCTGCGGCATGGTTCACGCGGCGCGCTCTGCACCGGTCGAGGTCGCATCGTGTTCGAGGATTGCCAACGGGCCGCCGGCCTCAAGCCCCGGCGAGCTGGACGCCACCGCAGCCATGACTTCTACTCGCTGAGGCCGTCGAGCAGGTGAAGGGGCCACGCCTGGGTTGGGCGGCAGACGGCGACACCCTCGACCTTCTCGCCGAGTGGGAATGCTTCATCGTGGGTCATGAGGTAGTCGCACTGGAGCCGAACCGCAGCGGCCAGGTGGACGGCGTCGGCGCCGCCGAGTTTCTTCTCCTTGTCGGCGCGGTGCGGGTGCCACTCGCGGGCCAGCCGGGTTGCGTCACGCGTCAGGAACCGGTCGACGTCCGTCCATTCCGTGCCCTCCGCGGTGAACCAGCCGCGTACTTGATCGATGATCGGCTGGGATCCATCCCGGACGGCACCTGCGCATCCCACCTCCGCTTCGATGAGGGCGGACGCCGCGAGGCGCACACGGTCGTCGTTGACCGCATCGAACAGTGACTTGGCTACCTTCCACCGTGGCTCGCCCGTGTCCTTGTGCGCGGTGGAGTTCTTGGTGAGCAGGTCAAGGTAGACGCACGTATCGACGTAGACCCGGATGGGCGACGGCCTAGGCATCTCGGACCTGACGGATGAAATCGTCAACGGTCAGGCCGCCGAGCCAGTCCGCACCCGCTCCTAGGAGCGCTTCAGTCCTCGGTCGCCCAGCGTTCCCGTCAGGCATGCGCTCGATGGTGTCGACGTCGATGCGGATCGCTTGGCCGCGAGCGTTCCTTCGGACTTTGCCGCCCAGGATGACGCGATGACGCCACGCGTCCCGAAGTTCTTCCGTCATCGCCAGCGGGACGTATCCATCGATGGCCTGGCGACCGATGGCATCACGGACCGTGACCTTGAGCGACTTGCCGCGTAGGTCACGGAGGCCGGAGAGCGTGCCGGTGACGGAACCGTACGTCACCTCGAACGGCTTCACGGCCGCATCTGCATTGGCCTTGACGACGTCTGACAGCATGACCGGGTCTCCGGGTGAGCCGTTGTACGTCGCGAGCGAGACCGACTGAACGCCGCGCTGGGGTGCTGCGAGGCGACCGACGCGGACGACGGTCGCGGGTGAGAAGAGGCGGGGCACGGTCGCCTCCTGCTGCAGCGCCTCCGCACCCTCGACGAGCGCGAGAGCGGGGACGAGCATGTCTTCGAGGTCTCTCTGCGCTGGGACCAGCCGAGCTTCGAGGCGCATGACCAGGTCGTTCGATTGGCGGTTCATGTCCGCCATCACCCAGGTGGCACGAGTGCCGTGGAGTAGGTGGACCCGGTCGATCTCGCGCAGTGACATGACGACTTCCGTCAACGTGCGAGCGACGCGCGTGGCCTCAGCGCGTTCGCGCCCCTCCCGGAGGCGGACCTCCAGCCCCGTCGGCGTCATGACTCAACGCTAGCGGTGAGGAGGCAAGGACGTCCCCTGCGTGAAGCGTGTTGGGAGGCCTCGAACGCTGTCAACTCCGACCGAGAGGCCTCTTCAGTGACTCGTGCGGCCCGCCCGTGGCGCACGGAGTTGCTCATTGATTACGTCGAGCCGCCACCGCCTCCCGGCTAGGCTCGCGAGCATGCAGAGTCGAGAAACGGGCTTCGTCGCGCAATATGACAGCGGAACCTGCACTTCGTGCAACGCCCCGATCCAAGCAGGTGAGGAGATCGCCACCTCTTGGGGAGGACGGGTCACCAGGTACCACCATGTCGAGCCGTGCCCCGGCGCAGGCCCAATCACTTGCAGCATCTGTGGGGACAACTGGTACGAATGCGAGTGTCCCTGAGAACCCGACCGTGTGTCGGCGACGCGTGAGACCGCCCCGAGCGAATTCGCCCGTCGCGATGGGGTCCATCCTTAGCCGTCGTTGACCTGTTCCCACCGCTTCAGCTCCGGCCCCGCCGAGGCCATGTGCGAGGACGCCTACACGGCCTGGCAGGCCGACACCGAACGCGGAGCCAGCGCGATCCTCATCGCCTCCGACTCCCGGACCGTCGACGTCCTCAACACCCGTGCCCACAACGACCGGGT
>JAFABT010000118.1 GCA_023425905.1 Actinomycetes bacterium
CGTACGGGCCGTCGATCGGCTCCGCGAAGCGCGCACCGAGGTCGCGCGGCGCCCACGCCGAGGCGTACTCGGGCAGGACGAGCAGATCGGCCCCGTCCTCGGCGGCCCGCCGCACAGCGTCGACGGCGAGGTCCCGGTTGGCCCGGAAGGCCTCGCCCGCCGAGATCTGGGCGAGGACGACCCGCGCAGCGGGTCGCGCCGGGCCCGACGTCATCGCTCTCGCGGCTCGTCCTCGGGGCTCGCGGCAGGAGCGTGGTCAGGGAGCCCGGTGCCGTCGACCTTCGCCGCGCTGCCCGTCTGCGCCGCGCCGAGCTCCCGCGCCTCGGCCTCCTCCGTGTCGACCCGCGCGGCCCGGACCGAGGCGATGCGCATGTGCTTGGTGAAGGACAGGAACAGCCCGACGCAGGCGAGCGCGATGAGGAACACGGGGATGAAGCCGAGCAGCCCCGGCGAGATCTCGTCGGCCCCGAGCCCCTGCCCGTAGCTGGGCGACGGGGACGGTGTCGGTGCCGCGAGCAGGTCCGCGAGGCGGACCGAGAGGTCGAGCGACGTGCTCACGAGTGCTCCTTGGCGGGTCGCAGGCCGGCGAACAGGTCGTCCTCCGGGAGGGTCGTCGGGACGTGCGACGCCGCGAGCTCGAACTGCTCGGTCGTCCACGCCTCGAGCTCGATCTCGCGCGGGACCGCGAAGAACAGGCCCTCGGGGTCGATCTGCGTCGCGTGCGACCGCAGCGCAGCGTCGCGCCGGTCGAAGTAGGCGGCGCACTCGATGTGCGTCGTCACCTCCCGCTCGGGCACCTCGCGGGCGACGCGTGACTCGATCCAGTCACCGAAGGGCGACTCGATCCCGTGCTCGACGAGCTTCTCGTGCATGGCACGCAGCCAGGACATCGAGAAGCCGTGGTTGTAGTAGAGCTTCGCGACCTGCCACGGCGCGCCCGTGCCGACGTAGCGGTCGGGGTCACCCGCCGCGTGGAACGCCTCCGCGCCGACGCGGTGGCACATGATGTGGTCCGGGTGCGGGTAGCCGCCCGTCGGGTCGTACGTCGTCATCACGTGCGGGCGGAACTCCCGGACGAGCTCGACGAGCGGGCGTGAGGCCTCCTCGAGCGGGACGAGCGAGAAGCAGCCCTCCGGCACGGGCGGAAGCGGGTCCCCCTCCGGGTAGCCGGAGTCGACGAAGCCGAGCCAGTGCTGCCGGACCCCGAGGGCCGCGGCGGCCGCGGCCATCTCGCCCCGGCGCACCTCGCGCATCGCCTCGAGCCCCGGCGGGACCTCGCCGTAGGACGGGTTGAGCACGCTGCCCCGCTCACCACCTGTGCAGGTGACGACGAGGACGTCGACGCCCTCGGCGGCGTACCGGGCGAGCGTCGCGGCCCCCTTGCTCGACTCGTCGTCGGGGTGCGCGTGCACGGCCATGAGCCGCAATCGTTCCGCAGACATCTGCTCCTCCGTGCCGTCCTGGGGGGCCGCCCGTATGGCAGACAATGGACGCGGACGATCATCTCAGGTTTGTCCGACGACGGGAGGACGGCTCATGCCCGGCACGACCTCTGCGCACGAGGACGGACGAGGCGCGCCCGACACGGCGGCCGTGCTGGCCGACCGTTACGGCACGGCCCCGCCCCGCCACGGCCGCGCCCGGACGCTCACGCTCGCCGTCCTTGGTGGCGTGCTCGCGCTCGGCACGCTCGTCATGGTCGCGCTCGACGTCACCGCGCCGCGGGCCGTGCACAAGGACGTCGGCTTCGTCCTCCACGGGCCCGGGCTCGTCACGGTGACCTTCGAGGTGACGACCCCGCCGGGCACGGCCGCCCGCTGCCGGCTGGTCGCGCTCGACCAGGGCTACGGGGAGGTGGGCGTCGTCGACGTCGACGTCCCGGCGAACGAGGGGCGCACCCTCCGCCAGAGCGTCGACGTCGCGACCGTGAGCCTCGCGGTCACGGGCGTCGTCGACTCGTGCTCCCTCGTCGACGACTGACGCCCCGACCTCGCCCTTTGATAGACTCGTGGATTCACGGCACCGCCGCGCCCGATTCCGGGCGCCTCCGCCGGTTCGTGACGGAGCCGGTCAGTGACGACGCCGGAGTGGATGACGTCATGGACCGCGCAGCGGACTGCGTGCAGGACCACGTGCAGGACCGGCGGCTTCTCCGGCGCCGTGAACCACCGACCTTCCCGTGCTCGGCACGGGCGTCTCACCCATAGAAGGAGCGATCATGACCGACACGAGCACGGTGACGTGGCTCACCCAGGAGGCGTACGACCGGCTCAAGGCCGAGTACGACCACCTCTCGGGCATCGGGCGCAAGGAGATCGCCGACCGCATCGCCGCCGCGCGCGACGAGGGCGACCTCAAGGAGAACGGCGGCTACCACGCGGCTCGCGAGGAGCAGGCCAAGCAGGAGGCCCGCATCCGTGAGCTCAAGGCCAAACTCGAGAGCGCGCAGATCGGCACGCCGCCCGACGACGGCGTCGTCGAGGCCGGCATGCTCGTCACCGCGACCGTCGCCGGGGAGGACATGACGTTCCTGCTGGGCTCGCGCGAGATCGCCGAGGACGACATCGACGTCTTCTCCCCCACGTCACCGCTCGGTGCCGCGATCTACAACCGCGCCGTCGGCGAGACCGTGAGCTACGCCGCGCCGACGGGCCGCGAGATCACGGTCGTCATCAAGGACGCCAAGCCGTACGGCGCCTGACGCCCAGGCGCACGAGGCCCGGCTCCCCCTCAGGGGGCGTCGGGCCTTGTCGCGTCTCGCCCGACCCCGGCCCGGGCTCCCCGGGCTCCCTCCCGCGCGGGTCTGCTCACGTCTCCTGGAGGCCGTAGCCGAGCCGGCGCAGGTGCTCGACGACGTCGGCGCGATGCCCGGGGCCCTTCGTCTCGACCTGCAGGTCGATCCCCACCTCGTCGATCGCGAGATCGGCGCCCGTGCGGACGTGCGCGACGTGGACGACGTTGCCCCCCGTCGCGGCGACCTCGGCGAGCAGCGCAGCGAGCACGCCGGGGGCGTCCGTGACCCGCACCCGCAGCTGGAGGTAACGGCCTGCCGCGACGAGCCCGTGCCGGAACACCCGGAGCATGACGAGCGGGTCGATGTTGCCGCCCGAGAGCACCGCCACCGCGGGCCCCTCGACGGGCTCGCCACCGGCCGCCCCCGAGGCGACGAGGGCCGCGACGGCAGCAGCCCCGGCTGGCTCGACGACGAGCTTGGCCCGCTCGGCGACAAGGAGCAGCGCACGCGAGAGGTCCTCCTCGCTCACCGTCCGGACCTCGACCCCGGCACGCCGCACGACCTCGAGCGGCAGGGCGCCCGGCAGATGCACCGCGATGCCGTCCGCCATCGTCCCGCGCCCGGTACCCCGTGCCGACGTCGCACCGGCCGACGCCGCGACCGGGCGCCCCGCGAGGACGCTCGCGGGGTACGGCGCGACTGCGGCGGCCTGCAC
>JAFABT010000160.1 GCA_023425905.1 Actinomycetes bacterium
GGGCCGACCGTGGCGCCCCGGACGTCGGTGCGGTGCAGCTCGACACGGTCAAGCTCGCGAGGACCCGCTGGCTCGAGCAGGTCGGTCAGGGCCTGCCGCCGCGGTGGAGCGTCTCCCTCGAGGAGACCCTGCCGGGAGTTGGCGCGATCGCGTCGGCGATGCGGGACGCGGTCTCCCGGCTCGGCCTCGCCGCGCGGCCCTCCCGGCTCGCGTCGGCGCTCGCGGTGCTGGCAGGGCTGGTCGGCGCGCTCGCGACGGTCGCCGGATCGGCGGCCCTGGGCGCGTGGCTCGTCTCGGGGTCCTCGGGGACGGCACGGGCCGACGGCACGGTGCTGTGGTCGCTCGGCTGGGGCGGGGTGGCCGGCGTCGTCGCTGGGTGCACGGTTGCGTCGGTCGCGCTCGCGCTCGGCGCGCGGGCGGCACGGCACCGGGCGGCTGCGAGGCGGTCGTCGCTCGTGCTGCGGGACGGACGGGCGTTGCTCTCCGAGGTCGTCGACGCGCAGCTCGTCGCGCCCACGGAGGCGGTGCTCACGGATCACGAGACGGTGCGCTCCGCGACCCGCCCGTCGATCGACGCCGGCGGTGTCTCGCGCGACGCGGACGCGGACGGCGGCTCCCGCGTCGGGACCCGACCGTCGGACCGGTCCACGCCTGAGGTGCCGGCGGAGTAGCGCCGCTCGCGCGCGTCCACACCTCCGGACGGGAAGCCTCATCCACAGCTACGGGAGGCCGCGAGTCGGCGTGCCGGGCGGCGCGTCCACTCTCGACGGACGAGGGCCGCTGCAGACCGGCCCGCAGCCTGAGGAGCAGTCATGAGCGAAGCCGTCACCCTCACCGTCGTCGGCTGGGTCGCCACCCAGCCGCGGCTCCACATCGCCGCGTCCGGCGCCGACTTCACGTCCTTCCGCCTCGCCACGACGCCGCGCCGACGCGGCGCGGACGGCACCTGGACCGATGGTCGGACGGAGTGGTTCACCGTGAAGACGTGGCGCACGGCCGCGCACGACGTCGCGGCGTCGCTCGCGAAGGGGCAGCCCGTCATCGCGACCGGACGCCTCGTCACGCACGAGTGGCAGGCCGAGGACGGCCCCCGCACCGACCTCGTCCTGGAGGCCCGAGCCGTGGGGCACGACCTCACGCGCGGCCGGGCGAGCTTCGTGCGCACGCTCCACGAGGCGCCGGGGGAGGACCCGGACGCGGTCACGGACGGCGAGGACGAGGTCGACACCGCCCGCGGCGTCGACGACGGGCACCCGATCGCCGACCCGTTCGACGTCGAGCCGCCGAGCACCGAGCCGCGCGTCCTCGTCGACGCGAGCTGAACGGCGTCGGCCCCCCACGTGACGCGGGACCGGCCGCGGCCCCGGCCAAGTAGGCTGGGGCCGTGGCTGAGTTCATCTATTCCATGTACAAGGCGCGTAAGGCGCACGGCGACAAGGTCATCCTCGATGACGTGTCACTCAACTTCCTCCCCGGGGCCAAGATCGGAGTGGTCGGCCCCAACGGAGCCGGTAAGTCGACGATCCTCAAGATCATGGCGGGCCTCGACACGCCCTCGAACGGCGAGGCGCGGCTGAGCCCGGGATACACCGTCGGCATCCTTCTCCAGGAGCCGCCGCTCAACGAGGACAAGACGGTCCTCGGCAACGTCGAGGAGGGCGTCGCCGAGATCAAGGGCAAGCTCGACCGCTTCAACGAGATCTCCGCCCTCATGGCGGAGCCGGACGCGGACTTCGACACCCTTCTCGCCGAGATGGGCCAGCTGCAGGAGGCGATCGACGCCGCAGACGCCTGGGACCTCGACGCCCAGCTCGAGCAGGCGATGGACGCGCTGCGCTGCCCGCCGCCGGACGCCGACGTCTCCGTGCTGTCCGGTGGAGAGCGCCGCCGCGTCGCGCTGTGCAAGCTCCTCCTCGAGAAGCCCGACCTGCTGCTCCTCGACGAGCCGACGAACCACCTCGACGCCGAGTCCGTGCTGTGGCTCGAGCAGCACCTCTCGCAGTACCCCGGCGCGATCCTCGCCGTCACCCACGACCGGTACTTCCTCGACCACGTCGCCGAGTGGATCTGTGAGGTCGACCGCGGCCGTCTCTACCCCTACGAGGGCAACTACTCGACGTACCTCGAGAAGAAGGGTGCGCGCCTCGAGGTCCAGGGCAAGAAGGACGCGAAGCTCGCCAAGCGCCTCGCCGAGGAGCTCGCCTGGGTCCGCTCGAACGCCAAGGGCCGTCAGACGAAGTCGAAGTCCCGTCTCGCCCGCTACGAGGAGATGGCTGCCGAGGCCGAGCGCACGAGGAAGCTCGACTTCGAGGAGATCCAGATCCCGCCGGGCCCCCGCCTCGGCTCGGTCGTCATCGAGGCCTCCGACCTCAAGAAGGGCTTCGACGAGCGCGTCCTCATCGACGGGCTCTCCTTCACGCTTCCGCGCAACGGCATCGTCGGCGTCATCGGCCCCAACGGCGTCGGCAAGACGACGCTCTTCAAGACGATCGTCGGCCTCGAGCCGCTCGACGGCGGCACGCTCAAGGTCGGCGAGACGGTCTCGATCTCCTACGTCGACCAGTCGCGCGGCGGCATCGACCCGAAGAAGACGCTGTGGGAGGTCGTCTCGGACGGGCTCGACTACATCAAGGTCGGCAACGTCGAGATGCCCTCGCGCGCCTACGTCGCGGCCTTCGGCTTCAAGGGACCCGACCAGCAGAAGCCCGCGGGCGTGCTCTCGGGCGGTGAGCGCAACCGCCTCAACCTCGCGCTCACCCTCAAACAGGGCGGCAACCTCCTGCTGCTCGACGAGCCGACGAACGACCTCGACGTCGAGACGCTCGGCTCGCTCGAGAACGCGCTGCTCGAGTTCCCTGGTTGCGCCGTCGTCGTCTCCCACGACCGCTGGTTCCTCGACCGGGTCGCGACGCACATCCTCGCGTACGAGGGCACCGAGGAGAACCCGGCCTCCTGGTACTGGTTCGAGGGGAACTTCGCCTCCTACGAGGAGAACAAGGTCGAGCGCCTCGGACCCGACGCCGCTCGGCCGCACCGCGTCACGTACCGCAAGCTCACGCGCGGCTGATGACGCGGCTCCACGTCCCCGTCCAGGTCCGCTGGTCGGATCTCGACGCCTACGGGCACGTGAACAACGTGGCCTTCCTCACCCTGCTGGAAGAGGCGCGCATCGCGGCCTTCTGGCGGGGTGAGGCGGTCGCGTCCGGCTCGGGGGAGCAGATCACGACCGCGCTGCTCGACGCCCGCCCGGGCGGGGGCACGGCGACGATCGTCGCCCGCCAGGAGGTCGAGTACCTCGCGCCGATCGGGTACCAGCGTCGACCGGTCGACGTCGTGCTGTGGATCGGCAAGCTCGGCGGAGCGAGCATCGAGATCAGCTACGAGGTCGTCGCGACCGACGACGAGGGGGAGACCTTCGTCGCCGCGAAGGCCGCGACGACGCTCGTCCTCGTCGACACCGCGACGGGCACCCCGCGTCGCATCGCCGACGAGGAGCGCGCCGCGTGGGCGTCCTACGTCGAGGAGCCGGTGAGGTTCCGCCACACGCGGTGACCGACCGGCGCGCGAGCCGCGCCGCGGCACCGATCCGTCAGGGGACCCGGACCATGCCCTCCTGGGCCATCGACGCGACGAGCGCACCGTCCTCGGCGTAGACCCGGGCGTGACCCAGGCCGCGCCCGCCCTGGGCGCTCGAGGTCGACTGGGCGAACAGCAGCCACTCGTCGACGCGGACGTCGCGGTGCCACCACATCGCGTGGTCGAGGCTCGCGATCGACAGACCGGGCGTCGTCCAGGCGAGCCCGCCGCGGCGCAGCACCGGCTCGAGCATGACGAGGTCGCAGCAGAAGGCGAGCAGCGCCCGGTGGAGCACCTGGTCGTCGGGCACCGGCCCGCGCGCCCGGACCCACACGAGCTGATCACCTGCGCCCTGACGGTCCGGGCCGACGTAGATGTGCTCGTCCACGTGGTGGAGGTCGAAGGCGTTCTGCTCGGTCCAGAACTTCGCGACCGGGTGGTCGATCTCGCTGAGCGCCTCCGCGGCGCTCGTGAGCTCGGTAGGGTCGGGTGCCGCCGGCATGGTGAGCGCGTACTCGATGCCGTCCTGGACGTCCTGGAACGAAGCCGCCATCGACAGGATCGGCCGTCCGGCCTGCAGCGCGTGAGTGCGCCGGGCCGAGAACGACCGGCCGTCACGCAGCCGCTCGACCGCGAAGTCGATGCCCTGGTCGGCGATGCCCGGCCGGAGGAAGTACCCGTGCATCGAGTGGGGCAGGCGCCCGTCGGGCACGGTGCGGGCGGCCGCGAGCAACGACTGCGCGAGGACCTGGCCACCGAAGACGCGGCCCGTGAGCTGGGGCAGCGAGTCGCCCTGGAAGTGGTCGGTCGCGAGGCTTGCGGTGTCGTAGGGATCCGGTGGCACCTCGCGGATGTCGAGCACCTCGAGCAGGCGGGTGACCGGGTCCGGCGTGGCCCCCGGCGGGACGTCGTGCCCGGACGGGCGGGTCACAGCGCACCGCCCGGTGCGTGCGTGGGGTGCGGGTCAGCGGCGTTGACGAGGGAGTGCGCTGCGCGCTCGAGGTAGTCCCACAGCGTCGCCTCGTGCAGCGGCGCGAGGTCGATCGCGGTCACAGCGGTGCGCATGTGGGCGAGCCAGCGGTCTCGCGCGTCGGAGTCGATGTGATAGCTCGCGTGGCGCATCCGGAGCCGGGGGTGACCGCGGGTCTCGGAGTACGTCGTCGGCCCGCCCCAGTACTGCTCGAGGAACGACGCGAGCCGGTCGATCGCCGGCCCGAGCTCGGCCTCGGGGTACATCGGGCGCAGCACGGGGTCGTCGGCCACGCCGCGGTAGAACTCGTCGACGAGGCGTCGGAAGGTCTCGCGACCGCCCACGGCGGCGTAGAAGGAGTCGGGGCGGTCGGTCGGGCTCACGGGGCCCATCGTCTCATCACCGCAGCGGGCGTCGCCGTCCGCGTGCGACGCGTCACAGCCCGAGCCGCTCCAGTGCGGGCAGGGCGCCACGGACGGCGGCACGGGCCGCAGCCGCGGAGTCGGCGGTGAGTGCGAGCGCGGACGCGCGCCGGCACGTCGCGAGGTCGGTTGCCGCGAGGAGCGCCGCGACGTCCCCGAGGGCGCGGGGCGTCATCGACAGGCTCGTCGCTCCGAGGCCGACGAGGACCGCGGCGAGGGCCGGGTCCGCCGCCGCCTCGCCGCACACACCGACCGCTCTGCCCTGCTGCGCGCCCCCGAGGCACGCGAGCTCGACGAGTCGCAGCACGGCAGGCTGCCAGGAGTCGGCGAGCGGCGCGAGCGTGCCGAGCATCCGGTCCGCCGCCATCGCGTACTGCGTGAGGTCGTTCGTCCCGATCGAGGCGAACTGTGCGCGGGCGAGGACGGCTCCTGCGCACAGCGCCGCTGCGGGGACCTCGATCATCACACCCGCCGTCGCGAGACCGTGCGCGTGCGCGAGGCGGACGAAGTCCTCGGCCTCGTCCGGAGTCGACACCATGGGGGCCATGACCCACACCTCGGCGTCGTGCTCCGCACTCGCGCGGGCGATCGCGACGAGCTGGTCGTCGAGCACCTGCGGCGAGCGTGCGTGCGTGCGCAGGCCCCGGATGCCGAGTGCGGGGTTCTGCTCTGCCTGGGCACGCGGGTCGTGGAGGAAGGGCAGCGGCTTGTCCGCCCCGGCGTCGAGGGTGCGGACGACGACCCGCCGGCCCGGGAAGGCCGCGAGCACGGTCGCGTAGGCGTCGACCTGCTCCTCGACCCTCGGCGCGTCGGTTCGGCCGAGGAAGCAGAACTCGGTGCGGAAGAGCCCGACGCCCTCTGCCCCAGCGGCTGCGGCGGCCTCGGCTTCGGCGGGGTCGCCGATGTTGGCGAGCAGGGCGACGGGATGCCCGTCTGCCGTCCGCCCTGGAGTCGTGAGCGGGCGCAGCGCCTGGTCCCGCGTGCGGACGGTCTCGAGCTGGGCGGGGGTCGGGGAGGGCCGGACCCGTCCGCTGCCGCCGTCGACGAGGATGACCGCGCCCTCCGCGACCCGGTCGAGGATCGTCGTGGCCGCGACGACCGCGGGGATGCCCCGGGCTCGGGCGAGGATCGCCGTGTGCGACGTCGGGCCGCCCGCCTCCGTGACGATCGCGAGCACGCGGTCAGGGTCGAGCGTCGCGACCGCCGCCGGGGCGAGGTCTGCTGCGACGAGGACGAAGGGCTCGTCGCGCTCGGGGACGCCCGGGGTCGGCCGTCCGGTGAGATGGGCGACAAGCCGGTCGCGGACGTCCTCGACGTCGCGCACCCGCTCCGCGACGAGGCCGCCGAGCTCGGCGAGCTGGGCGCCGAGGGCGTCCGCCGCCTGCCACACGGCACGCTCGGGCACGAGGTGCTCGCTCTGGACGAGTGCGACCGCGTCTGCGACGAGCGTCGGG
>JAFABT010000151.1 GCA_023425905.1 Actinomycetes bacterium
GGCGCGGCCCGCCTCGGGTCGCAGGCGCGGGACCTCGCGGGGCGGCTGCGCCGGGCACGGGACGACTACGCGTGGGCCGAGACCGTCGCGACCATCCGCAGCTTCACCCCACTGGCTGGGATCGACACGCTCGGGCGCCTCGTCACGGAGGTGGCCACGGAGATCGACGACCCGGGCGGGACGATCGCGAGCGACGTCGGCGCGGGCGTGCTCGCGACGGTGGTCCGGGGGGAGAACGTCGACCGCTTCGTGCGGGTGCTCGGCACGGTGCTGCCTACGCCGCTGCCGACGCTCGACCCGTTCGGCAAGCTCGAGACGCTCTCGTCACTGCTCCATGCGCTCACCCAGGCCGCGGGTGGCCTCGAGGTGACGAGCGCCGAGGTGCGCGACCTGCCGGCCGTGCCGACCGGACTCGCCGACCACGTCGCCGGCATCGACTACGCGAACCCGGCGACGGTCGCCCTCACCGAGTACCAGCACGAGGACGGGTCGAGCTCGTGGGTCGTCCACATCCCGGGGACGCAGAGCTTCGGATCAGGGCTCAACACCTTCGACATGAAGTCCAACCTGGGTCTCATGCCGGGGGGCTCGCGCGACGAGGACAGGGCGAGCGTCGACTCGGTTGCGGCGACGCTCCTCGCGATGGAGCGGGCGGGGGTCTCGCCCGACGAGCCGGTGCTCCTCGTCGGGCACAGCCAGGGCGGCATGATCGCGGCCTCGATCGCCGCCCTCGCGGGGCGGTCCGGGCGGTACGACGTCGCCGGGGTCGTGACGGTCGGCTCACCGACCGCGAACTACCGGCTTCCCGACGTCGACGTCCTCGAGGTCGCGCATGACAGCGACGCGGTCCCCGGGCTCGACGGCAAGGGGTCGCCGGCGGGACCCAGACGCACCCAGGTGGCGGTGGACCTGCGACGACGCAGCCGAGCGGACCTGCGCGACAGCCGCGACCCGAGCGGGTCGCACGCCTCGGCGACGTACGAGCGCGCCGCCGCTGACCTCGACCGCAGCGACGACGCGTCGGTGCGGGGGTGGCGCGAGCGCGTGGGGTCGAGGCTGCGGCTGGGCACCGCGCGCACGGCCCGGCGGCACTCGGTCCAGGTGCTTCGGGAGGAGCCGCTCGAGCGGTCGTGACCGCGGGGGAGTGGCGGCCCGGCTCCGATCCGTCAGTCGCGCTTGGTCCGGAGGACCGCGTTGAGGATGAAGGAGACGACGGAGATGATGAGCGCCCCGAGCAGGGCCCAGCCGAAGCCGTCGACCGTGATGCCCCAGTCGAGGTGGGACGTGATCCACGCCGTGAGCATGAGCATGAGGGCGTTGACCACGAGGGTGAACAGGCCCAGCGTGAGGATGTAGAGCGGCAACGAGAGCATCGCGACGAGCGGCTTGATCACCGCGTTGACGAGCCCGAACACGACCGCGACGACGCCGAGCACGATGAGCGTCGTCTGCGTGCTGCCGTCCGTCCCGACGAGCTCGATGCCCTCGCACCACACGGTGGCGAGCCAGATCGCGAAGCCGCTGACGATGATGCGCAGGAGGAGCTTCATGCCTGCCATCCTGCCACCGGCGCTGGCCGAGGACGGAGGAACACCCGCCGAGTCCACCCCGGTCTCGGCCATCAGAGGATCGAGCCTCTGTCCGATCTAGGGCGAAGGGAAGCTCGGCCAGACGTCAGCGCATCCCGGGTGTTCTTCGATGTACAGCTCTAGTTCTGCCGACTGGCGCTCGTAGGTGTCACTTGAGAAATCGCCGACAGGTGGGTCAGGCAATTCCTGAGGATTGATCCCGAGATAAACGCTCTCGTCATACATCTCGTCGCCACGTTGCGTCTGGCGCCACAGCCGCGCAGCGTCTTCGGACGGTAGCTGAGCCATCTCGGCAGACATCGCCTCAGCCCAGCCTGCGTACCATTCTGCCTGCTGCGAGTTGAATCGGTTGATTGCTGCCTGGGCCTCGAAGCTCGGGTCGAGCGGTGTGGCGAGAACTTCGGACACGGCGCGGAGCGACTTCGCAGACCGCGTGAGCCACACGTGCGCCTGTGCGAGCTCCTCCGCCGTGCCGTTGTAGACAGACGGCGCTTCCAGGTCTCCCATCATTTCGCTCGCAGCTGCGGCGCCAGCGCATACCGCGCCTACCCACTCCGAGGGTGCGAGAGCGGCGGGGGAGGCGCTGGCAGGAGGAGTTCCGGGCGCGGTCCCGACTTCCCCGCGGCTGCCGCTCTCCACGCTGCACGCTGAGACCAGAACTAACGACGCTGCGAGGAGGGGGAGCAGCTTCCCGAAGCCTGTGTGCACGACGGCCAGATTAGCCCAGGTCATCGCACACGCGGGTGAAGGGCGGTGACGTGCCCAGCGAGACGCTGATGGCTCCTGGGGCGGATCGGTGATCGAGCTGGAGATGCGGCGAGGGCAGCGGCCGGAGTGGAGGGAAGTGGCATCCTGGCCCGGTGACCGAGAACGCCGCCGTACCCGAGGTCCGCCTCGCCGCCGCCGTCGCCGACCTGCCGGCCTACGTCCCCGGGGCTCGTCCCGCACCGGGTGCACGGATGGTCAAGCTGTCCTCGAACGAGAACCCGTACCCGCCGCTCCCCTCGGTGCTCGCAGAGGTCGTCGCGGCCGCGTCGGAGCTCAACCGGTACCCCGACATGGCCGCGACCGAGCTCGTCGAGGCGATCGGTGCGCACCACGGTGTGCCGCCCGAGTGGGTCGTCCCGGGAACCGGCTCGGTCGCCGTGCTGCAGCACCTGCTCATCGCGGCGTGCGACCCGGGCAGCGAGGTCGTCCACGCCTGGCGCTCCTTCGAGGCGTACCCGATCGCGGTGCGGCTCGCGGGCGGGGTGTCCGTGCCGGTGCCGCTCGCAGCGGGCGGGCGTCACGACCTGGCTGCGATGGCGGCCGCCGTCACCGAGCGGGCGCGTGCCGTCCTCGTGTGCACCCCGAACAACCCGACGGGCGCGGTCGTGCGGGCCGCCGAGCTCCAGGAGCTGCTCGCCGCCGTCCCCCCGCACGTCCTCGTCGTCGTCGACGAGGCCTACGTCGAGTTCGTCCGGGACGACGACGCGGTGGACGGTCTCGCGGCGCTCGCGGAGCACCCGAACGTCGTCGTGCTCCGGACCTTCTCCAAGGCCTACGGCCTCGCGGGCCTGCGGGTCGGGTACGCCCTGGCGCGGCCGCGCATCGCGCAGGCCGTGCGGGCGGTCGCGACGCCGTTCGGCGTCTCCGGCCTGGCCCAGCGCGCGGCGGTTGCCTCGCTCGGAGTGCGAGACGAGCTGCTCACTCGGGTCGAGACGATCGTCGAGGAGCGGGACCGGATGCTCGCCGGGCTCCGGGACGCAGGGCTCGACGTCACTGACTCGCACGGCAACTTCGTCTGGCTCGCGCTCGGGGACCAGACGGCCGACTTCGCCACTGAGGCGCTCGCGGCCGGCGTCGCAGTGCGCCCGTTCGTCGGGGAGGGCGTCCGGGTGTCCGTCGGTGAGCCCGAGGGCACTGACCTGCTCGTCGACCTCGTCCGGCGCCGTCTCGACAGATAAGACACCTGCTCGGATCGTGGACGCGGTGCCGCGATCGTGCCTAGCGTCGTCGGCACGGCCATCCCCGGAGATAGTCCGGGGCCTCCTGCCCGCGCAGGCGCCCGGCCGCGACCGCGAGCCAGTCCAAGGAGCACCCCATGTCCGTCGACACCCTCACCCGCATCACCCCGCTCGAGCCGATCGAGCTCGACGCCGCCGACTTCCCGCCCACGAACGTCGACCAGATCCCGCCGCTCGCCCCGCAGTGGCAGAGCCTCGACCTGCGCGAGATCCTCGCCCGCCCGGCCGCGTTCCTCTCCGTGAGCCAGTCGAACTCGCTTTACCGCCCGGGCGGCGTCCAGTACGCCGAGGGTCACGCCTTCCGCGGCTCCCTCGAGGCGACGATCGCCTCCGTCAAGGCTGCGCGGGCCGCGAGCAACTTCGTGTCCTTCAACTGGATCGGCTACACGGTCTTCCGTGACTCCTACCCCGGCACCGAGTTCGACCGTGCGCAGTACGAGGCCTGGACCGGCGCGATCGACGCGACGCCCGAGCAGATCGCCTGGGACGACGCGCTCGTCGGCGAGCTGCGTGACCTCGTCGAGCCTGGTGATAACGAGCTGTACGAGAAGGCCCTGCAGACCGCCTTCACCGGGACCGACCTCCCGCTCGAGCTGTCGCGCAAGAAGATCGAGGTCGTCGTCATCACCGGCATCCACACCGACTGGTGCATCGAGGGCAACGCCCGCGCCGCCCGCGACAACGGCTACCTGCCGATCGTCATCGGCGACGCGACGGGCACGAACCACCCCTCGACGGAGCGTTCGACCTTCGAGCGGATCAACAACTTCTTCGCGCCGGTCATCTCCTCCGCGCAGTTCATCGAGCTGGTGTCCCGCTGATGGGCAACGTCGGCCTCCTCCTCGTCGGCGTCGTCCTCCTCGTCAACGGGCTCTCGAGCCTCGGGCGGGTCCCGGCGCGCGGCGCGGCGCCGCTCAACCTCTTCGTCGGCGCCGCGCAGATCGTCCTGCCGACGATCATCCTCATCCAGCACGGCTCGGACCCGGCCGTGCTCAATGCGACCTGGCCGAGCTACCTCTTCGGCATCACGTACCTCTGGTTCGGGCTGCAGACGCTCTACGCGATCGAGCCCGAGGGCTTCGGCTGGTAC
>JAFABT010000155.1 GCA_023425905.1 Actinomycetes bacterium
GGGCCGGAAGGTGCGGGCCAGAGCGCCGCCGGGCGCCGGTGAGACGTACCGGGTTCGGCTCTGGGCGCGGAGGTCGGCGTGCGGGGTCGGGCCGCCGAGCGCGACGGCGGTGGCCGCCGGCATGCCTACGAGGGCGACGGCGAGCGCGAAGGTGAGGCAGGCGGAGACCCGTCGCAGCGACCACGCGAGTGGGACACCGCGCTGGTGGGTCGCGGATTGGCGTCGTGAGGGTGGCGGCGAGGGGGGCATGGAGCGACCCTGGACCGCCCGGTGCGCCCGGGCGCCCGACGCTCAGGCGGACGGTGGACGAGAGCGGCTGCCCGGGAGGTGTGGACGACACTCGGTGCACCTCCCGCCGTGCACATCGAGGGAGTCGGCCGCCGAGACAGTCCACTGCTGGCGTCAGGTAGACTTCAGCCCGCGACCGGCGTGAGTCGGTCGACATCGCGCGCCCTCGGGCGGGCTCCGGTGCTCGGACCGCACGTCACGACGTGCGTCGAACACCGGTCGCCTGCGACAGCGCCACGACATCGGTCCTGGATCGTCCGGCTCACCGCCGTGCGCCCAGGGGTCGCGGCAGGAGGACGCCAGGGGTTCCGACCGACCGGACGGGACCGACAACCGGAATGCAGAGTCGAACGGCGCGGGCCCGTGAGGGATTCCGTGGCGGGGGACCTGCCGTGCGCACGCCCACCGTGAGGGGGCGTGCCGAAAGGACGTGCCATGGCCGTCGTGACCATGCGTCAGCTGCTCGAGAGCGGTGTCCACTTCGGGCACCAGACCCGTCGCTGGAACCCGAAGATGAAGCGCTTCATCTTCACCGAGCGCAACGGCATCTACATCGTCGACCTCCAGCAGTCGCTGGGCTACATCGACACCGCCTACGACTTCGTCAAGGAGACGGTCGCCCGCGGTGGGTCGATCCTCTTCGTCGGCACCAAGAAGCAGGCGCAGGAGCCCGTCGCCGAGCAGGCCGCCCGCGTCGGCATGCCCTACGTCAACCAGCGCTGGCTCGGTGGCATGCTCACCAACTTCCAGACGGTCAACAAGCGACTGCAGCGCCTCAAGGAGCTCGAGCAGATCGACTTCGACGACGTCGCGAGCAGCCCCTTCACCAAGAAGGAGCTCCTCATCATGCGCCGCGAGCGCGACAAGCTTGCCAAGACCCTCGGCGGCATCCGGGACATGGCCAAGACGCCCTCCGCCGTGTGGATCGTCGACACGAACAAGGAGCACCTCGCCGTCAACGAGGCACGCAAGCTCGGCATCCCCGTCGTCGCGATCCTCGACACGAACTGCGACCCGGACGTCGTCGACTACAAGATCCCCGGCAACGACGACGCGATCCGCGCCGTCTCGCTGCTCACCCGCGTGATCGCGGATGCCGTCGCCGAGGGCCTCATCCAGCGCCACTCGGGCAAGAGCGCCGCAGGCTCCGAGACCGCCGCCGCTGAGCCGCTCGCAGAGTGGGAGCGGGAGCTTCTCGCCGGTGCCGAGGCGCCGAGCGCCGAGGCCGCACCCGAGGCTGCTGCTGAGGCTCCGGCCGAGGACGCGCCTGCTGCCGAGGCTCCTGCTGCTGAGGCGCCTGTCGCCGACGCGTCCGCCGCCGAGGCTCCTGCCGCCGAGTGACCTCGGCCTCCGCACCCGAATCGACCTGAAGGAAGACCATGGCGAACTACACCGCCGCTGACATCAAGGCCCTGCGCGAGCGCACGGGCGCCGGCATGCTCGACGTGAAGAAGGCGCTCGACGAGGCCGACGGCAACACCGAGAAGGCTATCGAGATCATCCGCGTCAAGGGTCTCAAGGGCGTGAGCAAGCGCGAGGACCGTTCGACGTCGGACGGCGTCGTGCTCGGTGCCGTCGTCGCCGACGGCGCGGGCGAGGCCGGCTACATCGTCGAGGTCAACTCGGAGACCGACTTCGTCGCGAAGAACGGGAAGTTCGTCGCGCTCGCGCAGCAGGTGCTGGATGCCGCTGTCGCGAGCGGTGCGGGCGACGCGGCGACGCTGCTCGCGACCGAGGTCGACGGCGAGACGGTCCAGGCGATCATCGACGGCGCAGCCGCGACGCTCGGCGAGAAGATCGTCCTGCGCCGTGTCGCACGCCTCACGGGCGAGAAGGTGTCGCTCTACCTGCACAAGGTCTCCAAGGACCTTCCCCCGCAGGTCGGCGTGCTCGTCGCGACGGACGCGAACGGCGCCGAGGTCGGCGTCGGGGTCGCGCAGCACATCGCTGCGTTCTCCCCGACGTACCTCACGCGCGAGGACGTCCCCGCCGACGTCGTCGCCAAGGAGCGCGAGATCGCCGAGGAGACCGCGAAGAACGAGGGCAAGCCCGAGGCTGCGCTCCCGAAGATCGTCGAGGGTCGCCTCGTCGGCTTCTACAAGGAGAACGTGCTCGTCGAGCAGGCCTTCGCGCCGGAGCCCAAGAAGACGGTCGCCCAGGCCGTCGCGGACGCCGGCAGCACGCTGCAGGGCTTCGCCCGCTTCCGCGTCGGGGTCTGACACGCGCGACGCCGGTGGTCGGCGACCTTGACGGTCGCTGACCACCGGCGCTGTCGCACCAGCGACACCCCGGCGGCCCGCGCGGTCGCCGAGCAGCACGGACGAGCACGACGAGCACAGTGGAGGACGGCGTGGGCGCACGAGGTCGGACGAGCACGACGCGGGGCACCCATTCCCGGCGTGTCCTGCTCAAGCTGTCGGGGGAGACCTTCGGCGGCGGGCAGATCGGACTGGCCCCGGACGTCGTCCAGCGGGTCGCCGAGGAGATCAGCGCGGCGGTGCGCGAGGGCGTCCAGGTCGCCATCGTCGTCGGTGGCGGGAACTTCTTCCGGGGCGCAGAGCTCTCCCAGCGGGGGCTCGACCGTGCACGTGCGGACTACATGGGCATGCTCGGCACCGTGATGAACTGCCTCGCTCTGCAGGACTTCCTCGAGCAGGCCGGCGTGAGCACGCGGGTGCAGACCGCGATCACCATGGGGCAGGTCGCCGAGCCCTACATCCCGCTCAAGGCGATCCGTCACATGGAGAAGGGCCGCGTCGTCATCTTCGGCGCAGGGGCGGGCATGCCGTACTTCTCGACCGACACCGTCGCGGTGCAGCGCAGCCTCGAGACGCGCTGCGACGAGGTCCTCATGGGCAAGAACGGCGTCGACGGCGTCTACACAGCCGACCCGCGCACGGACCCTGACGCCCAGCTGCTCACGACTCTCACCTACGGCGACGCGCTCGTGCAGGGCCTCAAGGTCGTCGACTCGACGGCGTTCAGCCTCTGCATGGACAACGACGTGCAGATGCGTGTGTTCGGCATGACCGAGCCCGGGAACGTCACGAAGGCGCTCCGGGGTGAGAAGATCGGCACGCTGGTCACCGCAGGCTGACCAGCGCACCACCCCGCCGGTCCAGCCGGCACGCACGCCAGCCGCCAGCACGGCCCAGCACGCACCCAGCGATGAAGGAGCACCGGTGATCGACGACACCCTCCTCGAGGCAGAGGAGAAGATGGACAAGGCCATCGAGGTAGCGAAGGAGGACTTCGCGACCATCCGAACCGGACGCGCGAATGCCGCGATGTTCACCAAGGTGGTCGTCGAGTACTACGGCGCCCCGACACCGCTGCAGCAGCTCGCGTCCTTCACGACGCCCGAAGCGCGCACGATCCTCGTGACCCCCTTCGACGTCACCGCGCTGCAGAACATCGAGAAGGCGCTGCGCGACTCGGACCTCGGGGTGAACCCGAGCAACGACGGCAAGCAGATCCGCATCGTGCTGCCCCAGCTCACCGAGGAGCGCCGGCGCGACTACGTCAAGCTCGCCCGCTCGAAGGCCGAGGACGCGCGCGTGTCGGTGCGCAACATCCGCCGGCGTGCCAAGGAAGAGCTCGACCGCATCGTCAAGGACGGCGACGCCGGCGAGGACGAGGTCGCTCGAGCCGAGAAGGAGCTCGAGGCCGTGACGAAGAAGCACGTCGACCAGATCGACGTCGTGCTCGCCGCCAAGGAGAGCGAGCTCCTCGAGGTCTGATGGAGTCGCAGGTGGGAGTGGAGACGAGCGGGCAGCCCGGACCGCCGACGCCGAGGTCGGGCCGGAACATGCCTGTGGCCTCCGCCGTCGGCCTCGGCTTGCTCGGGCTCGTCGCGGGTTCGCTGTTCTGGCGCCACGAAGTCTTCGTGCTCCTCGTCGTCCTCGCGGTCGGCGGTGCGGTGTGGGAGCTGTCCCAGGCGTTCGCACGTCGCGGGCTGCACCTGCCGCTTCCTCCGCTGCTCGTCGGGACGGTGGGCATCCTCGTCTCCGCGTACACCGCGGGCGAAGAGGCTCTGCTCGTCTCGTTCATGCTCACCGCGGGCGGCGTGGTCGTGTGGCGCGTCCTCGACGACAACGAGCCTGCGGCGTTCAAGGACGTCGTCGCGGGGTGCTTCGCCGCGGCCTACCTGCCCTTCCTCGCAGGCTTCGTCATCCTCATGCTCGACATGCCCGACGGGCCTGCTCGTGCGTTCCTCTTCGTCCTCCTCGTCGTCGCGAGCGACGTCGGTGGGCTGGCCGCCGGCGTGATGTTCGGCCGCCATCCGCTCGCGCCCTCGGTGAGCCCCAAGAAGACGTGGGAGGGGCTTGCGGGGTCCGTCGTGCTGGCGTGCGCGATCGGCGCCGTGGGCTGGGTCGTCGCGTTCGACCAGCCTGCGCTCACCGGGATGCTGCTCGGGCTCGTCGCCGTCGTCGCCGCCACGCTCGGTGACCTTGCCGAGTCGCTGCTCAAGCGCGACCTCGCGCTCAAGGACATGGGGTCGCTGCTGCCCGGTCACGGCGGGCTCCTCGACCGGCTCGACTCGATCGTCATGGCCGCGCCGGTCGTCTACCTGGTCATGCTCGTGACCCTTCCTGTTGGAGACTGACATGACGACGTCCACGGGCCCCGCGGCAGGAGCCAACCCTCGACAGGTCCGTCCGGGAGACGAGCAGGCGCCGGGCGCCGTGCCGCTCACGCTCAACTTCGGTCGCCCGGCGCGGCGCGGCAAGCCGCCGCGCCACTTCGTCGACATGACGCCCGACGAGCGGGTCGAGGCCGTCGTCGCGCTCGGGGAGAAGCCGTTCCGGGCCAAGCAGCTCGCGACGCACTACTTTCAGCACCTCACGAACGACCCCGCGCAGATGACCGACCTCCCGGCAGCGAGCCGGGACGTCCTTGCCAGTGCGCTGCTGCCCTCGCTTCTCACCGCGACGCGGACGATGGAGGCGGACGAGGGAACGACCGTCAAGACGCTCTGGCGGCTCTTCGACGACGCGAAGGTCGAGTCCGTCCTCATGCGCTACCCGTCCAGGACGACGCTGTGCGTGTCGAGCCAGGCAGGCTGCGGCATGGCCTGCCCGTTCTGCGCGACGGGTCAGATGGGCCTCACCCGCAACCTGTCCACCGCCGAGATCGTCGAGCAGGTCCGAGCGGCTGCGCGTTCGCTCGCTGACGGCGACCTGCCCGGTGGGCCTGCGCGCCTCAACAACCTCGTCTTCATGGGGATGGGCGAGCCGCTCGCCAACTACAAGGTCGTCATGGAGACGGTGCGCCGCCTCGTCGCCCCCGTCCCCGACGGGCTGGGCATGTCGGCGCGGAACATCACGGTCTCGACCGTCGGTCTGGTCCCGGCGATGGACAAGCTGCGCGGTGAGGGCATCCCCGTCACGCTCGCGCTGTCCCTGCACGCACCGGACGACGAGCTGCGCGACGAGCTCATCCCGGTCAACAGCCGCTGGAAGGTCGCCGAGGCGCTCGACTCCGCGTACGCGTACTACCGCGAGACGGGTCGGCGGGTGTCGATCGAGTACGCGCTCATCAAGGACATGAACGACCAGAAGTGGCGTGCCGAACTCCTCGGCGAGCTGCTCAACAAGCGCGGACGCGGCTGGGTCCATGTCAACCCGATCCCGCTCAACCCGACGCCCGGCTCCATCTGGACGGCGAGCGAGCGGCCGGTCGAGCGTGCGTTCGTCCAGGCGCTCCGGGACGCCGGGATCCCCACGACGGTTCGCGACACGCGGGGCAGTGACATCGATGGCGCGTGCGGTCAGCTCGCTGCCGAGGAGGAGGACGCATGAGTGCCATGTTCACCGCGGTGTCGAAGTTCCGCACCGGCTACGACCAGGCTCAGGTCGAGGAGTTCTTCTCGCGCGCCCGGAGCGTGTACGAGGGCAGCACGCAGGCCGAGGTCACGGCCGCGACGGTGCGCGAGGCGACCTTCGAGCTCGTGCGGGGCGGCTACGCGACGGCGACCGTCGACGCCGCGCTCGACCGCCTCGAGCAGGCCTTCGTCGCGCGGACGCGGGCGGATGTCATCGCGAGCCAGGGCCAGCAGGCCTGGATGGGGCAGCTCGCCGACCAGGCCCGCACCCTCTACCCGCGGTTGTCGCGCCCGGCCCGCAAGCGCTTCGCCCCGCCGGCGAAGGGTGAGCGGGGGTACCACCCTGACGACGTCGACGAGCTGTGCACCCGCATGGTCGCCTACTTCGACCGGGGCGCCGCGCTCACGTCTGACGACGTGCGTGGTGCGACGTTCAGGCGCAAGGACGGTGCCGGCGGCTACGCCGAGGGACCGGTCGACGCATTCTTCAGCCGTGCCGTGGAGATCCTGCTCGGCGTGGAGTGACCTGAAGGGCGCAGTCGAGCCCGTGGGGTGACCCGAGGGCGCCGTGTGCCCTCGGTCGATCGTGCCCTCAGTCGGTCGGGCGACGGCCGGG
>JAFABT010000165.1 GCA_023425905.1 Actinomycetes bacterium
CGTGCGCACCCTGCTCGCCGTCGCGGTCGCCGCGCTGGGCGGCCGTCGACGCGAGGGCCAGGAGCGGATGGCCGACGCGGTGCACGACGCGGCGACGTCGGGGCGCCACCTCCTCGTCCAGGCCGGCACGGGCACGGGGAAGTCGCTCGGCTACCTCGTCCCGGCGGTCCACCACGCCGTGACGACGGACGCGCGCGTCGTCGTGAGCACGGCGACGCTCGCGCTGCAGCGCCAGGTCATGACCCGCGACCTCCCGCTCGTCGCCGACGCGCTCGAGCCGCACCTGCCGCGCGCCCCCCGCATGGCCCTGCTCAAGGGCTGGCAGAACTACCTGTGCCTGCACAAGGTCGACGGCGGCTACCCGACGGACGAGCAGACGCTCTTCGACGTCGCCGGTGAGGACCGGTCGGGCGCGGCTGACCACCCTCCGGCGGAGGCGGGTGGCTCAGCCGGCGGACGGTCCCGGGCGAGTCTCGGTGAGGACGTCGTCCGGCTGCGGGCCTGGGCGGAGGAGACGAGCTCGGGGGACCGGGACGACCTCGTCCCGGGCGTGAGCGACGCGGCCTGGCGCCAGGTGTCACTCAGCCGGCTCGAGTGCCTCGGAGGGCGGTGCCCGCGGCTCGAGGAGTGCTTCCCGCAGCGGGCGCGCGAGCTCGCGAAGGAGGCAGACGTCGTCGTGACGAACCACGCGATGCTCGGAATCGCGGCGACGGGCAGCCCCCACGTGCTTCCCGAGCACGACCTGCTCGTCGTCGACGAGGCGCACGAGCTGGCAGAACGTGTGACGGCGCAGGCGACGCTCGAGCTGTCAGGACCGTCGGTGGAGCAGGTCTCCCGGCTCGTCCGGCGCGGCGCGGGCATCCCGGCGACGGACCTCGACGCGGCAGGCACGGCGCTCGCGCTCGTGCTCGCAGGGCTGCCGGAGGGGCGCCTCGTCGACGGCCTCCCGTCGGACCTTCTCACTGCGGTCGCCGGTGTGCGTGACGCGGCGCGGTCGCTGCTCACGCTCGTCCAGGAGGAGCACAAGACGCGCTCCACGGGCCCCGCGTCGGCCGGAGGCGCCGACGGCGGGTCGAAGGTCGCCCTTGCTGCGCTGCTGTCGCTGTTCGAGATCGCCGAGCGGATCGCGGGCGGTGGCGAGGACGACGACGGCACGCTCGAGACGTTCCGGGCGACGGCCGCTGACTCCGACCCGGCCGCCGAGGTCGTCGACCCGGCCGCTCGTCGTGCCGTGCGGGCCGCCGGGCCACGCGACGTCCTGTGGTGCGCCCGGCCGACCTTCGGCCGGCAGGCCGGCGTGGCCCGGCTGCACGCGGCACCGCTGTCCGTGAGCGGTCTCATCGCGACCCAGCTGTTCACCGAGCGCACCGCGATCCTCACGTCAGCGACCCTCGCGCTCGGGGGGACCTTCGAGCCTGTGGCTCGCTCCGTCGGTCTCAGCCGACCCGGCGATGCGGGTGAACGCGGCCGCTGGCATGGTCTCGACGTCGGCAGCCCCTTCGACTACCCGCGGCAGGCGATCCTCTACGTCGCCTCACGGCTGCCGCGGCCTGGACGCGAGCCCGTGACCGAGCAGCAGCTCGACGAGATCGAGGCGCTCGTCACGGCCGCAGGGGGCCGCACTCTCGGACTGTTCTCCTCGCGGCGGGCCGCTGAGCACGCCGCGGAGGCGATGCGGGCGCGGCTTGACGTCCCGGTCCTGCTCCAGGGCGATGACCAGCTCCCGACCCTGGTCGGGACGTTCGCGGCGGACGAGACGTCGTGCCTCTTCGGCACCCTGTCGCTCTGGCAGGGCGTCGACGTCCCCGGACCGGCGTGCCGGCTCGTCCTCATCGACCGCATCCCCTTCCCGCGTCCTGACGACCCGGTCCGCTCGGCGCGCGCCGAGGCGGTCGACGCCGCGGGCGGGAACGGCTTCATGGGCGTCCAAGCCACCCACGCGGCGCTCCTCCTCGCTCAGGGCGCCGGCCGTCTCGTGCGGACGGACGCTGATCGCGGGGTCGTTGCGGTCCTTGACCCGCGTCTTGCGACGGCCCGCTACGGGAGCTTCCTCACCCGGTCGATGCCGCCGTTCTGGCCCACGACCGACCGGGCCGTGGCCACGGCAGCCCTCACCCGCCTCGCCGCACTATCCTGACCGGATGACCGCCGATCTCGCCGACAGCACACTGCCGAACCCGGCCGACTCCGACGTCACGGAGGACAGCGCCCCTGATCGACGCACGACCAAGGTCGCCGTCGTCGGCGCAGGCGCGGTGGGCGCCACGATGGCCTACGCGACACTCATGCGCGGTTCCGCGCGGACGGTCGCGCTCTACGACATCGACAAGGCGAAGGTCGAGGCGGAGGCGCTCGACCTCGGGCACGGCATCCAGTTCATGCCGATGGCAGAGGTCGTTGGCTCTGACGACATCTCCGTGTGTGCCGGCGCAGACGTCGTCATGGTGACCGCGGGCGCGAAGCAGAAGCCGGGCCAGACGCGCATCGACCTCGCCGAGGCGACGATCAACCTCATCCGCAAGGTGCTGCCGCCACTCGTCGAGGCCGCGCCGGACGCGACCTTCGTCATGGTGACCAACCCCGTCGACATCGTCACGTACGCGGCGCTGAAGATCTCCGGCCTGCCGCCCGAGCGGATCTTCGGCTCCGGCACGGTGCTCGACTCCTCCCGGCTGCGCTACCTCGTCGCCCAGCACACGGGCGTCGCGGTGCAGAACGTCCATGCCTACATCGCCGGTGAGCACGGTGACACCGAGTTCCCGCTGTGGAGCTCGGCGACCATTGGCGGGGTTCCGCTCCTCGACTGGTCCGGCGTCGACGGCCAGGGCACGCTCGACGCCCGCGCCCGGGACCGGATCACGCGCGACGTCATCGAGTCCGCGTACAAGATCATCGCGGGCAAGGGCGCGACGAACTACGCCGTCGCCCTCGCCGGTTCGCGCATCATCGAGGCGATCCTCAAGGACGAGCGGCGGGTGCTCCCAGTCTCCAAGCTGCTCGACGGCTATCACGGGATCAGTGACGTGTGCCTCTCGGTGCCCACCGTGGTCGGTCGCGAGGGCGCCACCCGGGCCCTTGAGGTGCCCATGAACGTCGACGAGCTCACCGACCTGCGTCGTTCGGCGGAGGCGCTTCGTGCGGTGGCACGCCGCTTCGGCCTGTGAGCCGACCGGCCTGATCTGGACGTCTCCGCAGGGCGTGAGGCGGCGCCGTGCGCCGCTCTCAGAGGCTGCGAAGCACGCTGACGACGCGCCCGAGGATCTGGGCGTCGTCCCCGAGGATCGGTGCGTAGGCAGGGTTGTGCGGCAGCAGCCACACGTGGCCGTCCGCGCGCTTGAACGTCTTGACGGTCGCCTCGCCGTCGATCATCGCGGCGACGATCTCGCCCTGCTCCGCATCGGGCTGGCTGCGCACGACGACCCAGTCGCCGTCGCAGATCGCGGCGTCGATCATCGAGTCGCCGGCGACGCGCAGCAGGAACAGATCACCGTCGCCCACGAGCTGACGCGGCAGCGGGAAGACGTCCTCGACCACCTGGTCGGCGAGGACGGGGCCGCCCGCGGCGATTCTGCCGACGACGGGGACGTAGCTGGGTTCGGGCGCGGCGTCGCGCTCTGCGAGGGTCTCCTCGCCGATCGTTGCGCCGGCGCGCCCGTGCGCGCCCGGGGCTGTCCAGCGCTGCACGGCACGGGAGTCGTCGGGGGAGACCACCTCGATCGCGCGGGGACGGTTCGGGTCCCGGCGCAAGTAGCCCTTGCGCTCGAGCGCGGTGAGCTGGTGCTTGACGCTTGACGGGCTCGTGAGGCCCACTCGCTCGCCGATCTCCCGCATGCTCGGCGGATAGCCGCGATCCTCGACGGACGCACGGATCGTGTCGAGTACCAGGCGCTGCCGAGGGGTGAGCCCGTCGCCGTCCGCCGCGCCGTCCGGCAGGGCGTGGACCGAGGCCAGTGGCCCGTCCGGCCGCTCGCCGCGCCCTCGGCCCGTCGTTCCGTCCGTCGCCACGTCGCGCTCCGTTCCCTCGTCCGACCCGACCGGGTGGTCGGGCACCGTCCATCCGGTCCTGGCCCGTCCGTCCGTCCGTACCGGTCGGGCCTTGCTGGCCGATCTCGATGCCCACCCACCGGAGTTGTCAGTGGTCCGTGATGGGCTTCCTCACGTCACCCACCGTAGAGGCTGGCGCGATCGAGTTCAAACACCTGTTCGACCGTGTTGCTCGACGCACGCGGGCGACACGTGCTAGAACTAGAACAGGCGTTCGACGAACAGATGTTCGAGTAAGCGTTCGGCATCGAGTCGCGAGGCCACAGGTTCGACCGAATCATCCGTCCCACCAGCACACGTCATCAAGGGCGCTGCACGCGGCGCCAGGGAAGAGGCCGACATGAGCGCCGTCACGATCAACGTCGCCGCACAGCCGGGAGAGCTGCGCCTGACTCCCCGGGGCCGTCGCGTGCTCGTGCTCCTCGTCACCGTCGTGCTGGGTGTCCTCGCGCTCATCGGTGCGCAGGCGGTCGCCGCGGACTCCCCGGGGGTCGGTCTCGCGGTCGACACCTACACGGTCGGTGCGGGGGAGTCGCTGTGGTCGATCGCGACCGGGTACACGCCTCCGGGCGGCGACGTGCGCGAGACCGTCGCGGAGCTCACCCGTCTCAACGGCCTCGCCGACTCGGGGATCGACGCGGGTCAGACGCTTCTCGTCCCGGTGAGCCGCTGACGTCATGAGGCGTTAGGCGCGCTGGGCCGACTCCGCGGATGCGTGGGCGACGATGTTGCACCCCGTCGGTCCGGCCCGTAGGTTGCTCTCCATCGAGTGGCCGCATCTGACGTGCCACCTGGAGGCGGGCCACGTCCTCCCGCGGCCCCGCCGCCGGACTCTGGCTCGTGCCCCGTCCGGCGCCGCGCCGGCGGTTCGCCGGAAGGAAGAGGCGCCGTGCACTGCCCGTTCTGCCGCCACTCCGACTCGCGCGTAGTGGACTCTCGCACGTCGGACGACGGCGCGTCGATCAGGCGCCGCCGGCAGTGCCCCGAGTGTGGGAGGCGGTTCACGACGATCGAGACCGCGAGCCTCTCGGTCGTCAAGCGATCCGGCGCGACCGAGCCGTTCAGCAGGGTCAAGATCATCAACGGTGTGCGCAAGGCGTGCCAGGGGCGACCCGTGAGCGAGGACGACCTCGCGCTGCTTGCGCAGCGTGTCGAGGAGTCGATCCGCAGCACGGGGAGCGCAGAGCTCGACGCGTATGAGATCGGCCTCACGATCCTGGGGCCGTTGCGCGACCTCGACGAGGTCGCCTATCTGCGCTTCGCCTCGGTCTATCGCGCCTTCGACTCGTTGGAGGACTTCGAGGCGGCGATCACCGTGCTCCGCGCCGAGCGCGAGCGGGCGGACGACGGCGAGCCCTCCCCGGGCACAGAGGACAGCGGCGCTTCGGACTGAGCGTTCGATCCAGCGGCTGTCGATCCAGTCGCGCTCGATCCAGTCGCGCTCCTTCCGGCGCTGTGCGTCCGGCCGGGTGCCCGCGCCTGACGCGACGGGCCGGTCGGGAGCTCAGGCAGCGTCGGCTTTCGGTCGCTGCAGCGACTCCCGGACGACGCGTCGCAGTACCTTGCCGAGCTGTGAGCGCGGCAGCTCCGGCAGCACGACGAGCTCGCGCGGGATCGCGTAGCGCGCCAGGACGTCGCTGCACCACGCCCGAACCGCGGTGAGGTCGACGAGGCGGCCGTCGGCTCCCTCGTCGAGCACGACCGCGGCGACGACCCGCTCGCCGAGGTCGCCACCGGGCAGGCCCACCACCGCGGCGTCGGCGACGCCAGGCATCGCGCGCAGGTGCGCCTCGACCTGGGACGGGTAGACGTTGAAGCCGCCCGCGATGATCACCTCTTTGATGCGATCGACGAGGGTCACGCGCCCCGCCTCGTCGACGACGACGACGTCGCCGGTTCGCACCCAGGTGCCGTCGGTGTCGTGCACGAGGCTCGACGCGGTCTCCTCCGCGCCGTTCCAGTAGCCGGCGAACACCTGCGGCCCCTGGATGAGCAGCTCACCCCGTTCGCCGAGCGGGACGTCCCGCGTGGGGTCCTCGGGGTCGACGACGCGGATGGTCGTGCTGGGGAAGGGGAAGCCGAGGGTTCCCGGTTCCCGCTGCTCCGACAGGGGATTGCCTACCGCGACCGGTGAGGTCTCCGTCATGCCGTAGCCCTCGACGACGAGGCCCTGGGTCACGGCCTCCCAGCGGCGCGCCGTCTCGCTCGGAAGAGCCATCGCCCCGCTCAGTGCGTGCCGGATCGACGTGAGGTCCACCGCGCGCGACGTTCCGCTGCGCTCCTCGGCGGCAGCGGCGAGGCGCTCGAGGATCGGCGGCACGGCAGGGAGGAAGGTCGCGGGGCGGCGACGTTGTGCCGCAAGCGTCTGGTCGACGTCGAAGGTCGGGAACACGACGACCGTCGCGGCGATCGCGACCGAGTACGCGAGGCAGAGGGTGAGGCCGAACGCGTGGAAGAAGGGCAGCACGGCATAGACGGTCTCCGTGGCCCGCGCGTGCTGCGTCCAGGCGTGTCCCTGCATCGCGTTCGACCACAGGTTGCTGTGGCTGAGCACGGCACCACGAGGGACACCAGTCGTCCCGCCGGTGTACTGCAGGGCGGCGACGTCGGCGGCCTCGGGCCACGGGTGCGAGGCGGGTAGCGGGCTGGCAGCGCGCACCATCTCGTGCCACCGCGGTGTCCCTCGAGGGACGTCGCCCCGCATCGTGGCCCGGAGCGTGCGCGCCTTGGCGATCGGCAGCCGCAGCGCGAGCCGCTTGACGACGGGCAGGTCGGCCGAGAGGTCGACGGGGATGACAGAGCGGAGTCCTGGGACGTCCACGCCGGTGAGCCGCTCGGCGACCTTCTCCCACGCGATGATGACGCTCGAGCCGGAGTCGACGAGCTGGTGGGTGAGCTGGCTCGCCGTGTACGTCGGGTTGTGCTCGACGACGACTGCGCCCAGCCGGAGCACGGCGTAGAAGGCGATGACGTGCTGCGGGCAGTTGGGCAGCGCGATCGCGACCCGGTCCGCGATGCGCACGCCGCTGTCGCGGAGGACGGTCGCAGCTCGCTGCACCGCGTCCTCGAGCTGCGCGTACGTGAGTGTCGCCCCCATGAAGTCGAGTGCGATGTGATCGGGGTGCTCGCGCGCGGTGCGCTCGAGCACCTTGCCGAGCGGCTCGTCGCAGGTGGCGATGTCGGCAGGGACTCCCGCAGGGTAGGACGCGAGCCACGGGCGGTGAGAGAGGGGGCGATTCACAACGCGAGACTAACTTACGCCACCGTAGGTTACTCGATCGTAGCCCTGGCAGGTACGGGCGAATCTGCTGCGGTTGTACATCCGCGCGGTGCAGCGCTCGGGCGCTGCGCCCTTCGGGGACGTGTGCGGGTTGGCGGACGGTGACGGCAGCGGGCAGGCTGGTGCGTGGTACGCACCGCGCACCCTCGGCAGCTGGCCGAGCCCGCGCATCCACGAGGACGTGAGTTCATGAGCGACGAAGACAACGACCGCACCCCGGCCGCCGCTGAGGACGTCAAGGCGCGATTCCGGGAGGCCCTCGAGCGCAAGAAGGGGGCGACGCACCCCGCCGACGGCGCGGCGAACACGGGGTCGGTGCATGGCTCTGAGACGGCCGGCCCCGTGCAGCGGACCTTCCGTCGGAAGTCGGGCGCGTCCTGACCGGTCGACGCACACGACGACGCCCCGCGGCGGCCGGAGGGCCTGCTCAGCGGGGCGTCGTCGTTCCCGGGGTGCGGGGGTCGTCAGGACAACGAACGGAGCCGCACGGTCTGTGGCATCGCCGCGAGTGCGTCCACGACGTCCTGCTCGATGCTCGAGCCGATGTCGGTGACGACGTACCCGAGGTCTCCGCGCGTCGCGAGGAGCTGACCCTCGATGTTCGCGCCGTGCTCCGCGAGGACCGCGTTGACGGCGGCTAGCACGCCCGGGGTGTTCTCATGCAGGTGCGCCAGCCGATGGGTCGCCTGGGACTGGGGCAGGGCGAGGTTGGGCAGGTTGACGCTCAGCGTCGTCGAACCGGTCTCGAGGTAGTCGCGGAGCTTGCCGGCGACGAAGCGGCCGATGTCGCGTTGCGCCTCGAGCGTGGAACCGCCGACGTGCGGGGTGAGGATGACGTTCGGCAGCCCTCGCAGGTCCGACTCGAAACGCTCGCCGCGCTTCTTCGGCTCCTCAGGGAAGACGTCGACAGCGGCACCAGCGATGTGGCCGGAGAGGATCGACTCGCGCAGCGCGGCGTAGTCGACGACGAACCCCCGCGAAAGATTGAGGAAGATCGAGCGCGGCTTCATCCGCGCGAACTGCTCCGCGCCGAACATCCCGCCGTTGCCCGCGCGCCCGTCGACGTGAAGCGTCACGGTGTCGGCGACCTCGAGCAGCTCCTCGAGCGTCTCCATCCGGCGGGCGTTGCCGAGCGCGAGCTTCTCGGCGCTGTCGTAGAACACGACGGACATACCGAGGTTCTCGGCGAGCACCGACAGCTGGGTGCCGATGTTGCCGTAACCGACGATGCCGAGCGTGCGGCCGCGGATCTCGTGCGCGCCTTCGGCCGTCTTGTCCCAGACTCCGTCGTGGAGCGCCTTGTCGCGCTCGGTGAGGCGGCGTGCGAGCGCGATGATCTCAGAGACCGCGAGCTCGACGACCGAGCGCGTGTTCGAGAAGGGTGCGTTGAACGTCGCCACGCCCGCCGCCGCCGCCGCAGCGAGGTCGATCTGGTTCGTGCCGATGCAGAACGCACCGATCGCCTGCAGCTGAGGAGAAGCGGCGAGGACAGCAGACGTCACGTGCGTCTTGGAGCGGATGCCGAGGATGTCGACCCCCTCGAGCGCGTCGATGAGTTCGGCCTCGTCGAGGGCGCCGCTGCGGTTGATCACCTCGATCCCGGATCCCTGCAGGATCTCAGTCGCGAGCGGATGGAGGTTCTCGAGGAGGAGGGCTCTCAGCACGCCCCCATGGTCCTCCTCCGAGCACGGACGGCCAAACTGATATCGCCTGCCGGACATCGGTCGAGGCGATCTGAGGCACCTACGTCGCTGGTCGCAGCCCTGCAGGCAGTGCTCCCGTGTGGACGACGTCGAGCCGGGTGGTGGGCCGTGTCATCGCGACGTAGAGGTCACCTGCGCCTCCCGCCCGGATCGACGCGGGGTCGACGAGGACGACGACGTCAAACTCGAGCCCCTTGCTCGCGCGGGCGTCGAGCACGACGAGAGGGTCGTCAAGGGACGCGCGCGCCCGCGTGAGGCCCGCATCGAGCAGGGCGGCGGAGACCTCGGCGAGACGCTCGATCGGCACGATGCAGGCCGCCCGACCGGCCTCACCCGAGCCGACGTCGGCGAGCGCCTTCCGTGCGGCGCTGACGATCGAGCTCAGGCGGGCGCGCGAGCCGTCGCCCGCCTCGGCCTCGACGTGCTCGAGGACGAGGCTTCCCGGAACCGACCGGGCGCTCGTGAGCGGGCTGGTCGGGAGCTTCGCGGCGTGGGCCATGGCCTGCGCCGCGGCGACGACCTCGGCGGGCGTGCGATAGCTCACGGTGAGCTGGGCGAGCGTCCACGAGCTGCGCAGCACGGGGTCGAGGGCGGAGTGCCACGAGCGGGCTCCTGCTCGGGACGACGTCTGGGCGACGTCGCCGACGATGGTCATCGAGCGTGTGGGTACGCGCCGCACGAGCATCCGCCAGTCCATGGCGGACAGCTCCTGCGCCTCGTCGACGACGACGTGGCCGTAGGTCCAGGTGCGGTCCATCGCCGCACGCTCCGCTGTGGTGAGCCTGGGCCCGCTCGCCGTGAAGCGTTCGGCGAGCTGCTCGGCCGAGACGAGGCCGCCTCCGGCACCAGAGGACGCGAGGACCCCACGGGCGTACTCGACCTCCTGGGCGTGACGCGCGGCATCGGCCCGTGCCTGGGCGCGTGCCGCTTGGTCGTCCTCGCCCAGGAGCTCGGCGAGCTCGTCGAGGAGCGGGACGTCGGCCGCGGTCCACGGCGCGTCCTTGGGCCGCTCGAGCAGCGCGCGCTCGGCGGGGGAGAGGCGGGTGCCGACCTCGGCGAGGCGGTGCGGCTTGGCGTACAGGTCGGAGAGGACGCCCTGCGGTGTGAGCGGCATCCACGCGAGGTTGAGCGCCACCCGCACGTCGCGATCGGAGCGGAGGTCCTCGAGGATCTCCGCCCGGTCCTCGTGCGCGGGGTCGAAGCTCAGCTGTTCGACGTACTGGTCGGCGAGGCGCCCCAGCATGTCGCGCACGAAGCTGACCCGTGCGCGGTTGTGCGGGCGGTTGGTCCGACGTGCGCGGGCGATCGCGTCAGCCACGGCGCGCGGCCGCACGACGACGGTGATCCCGTCGATCCGCGCGCGCACCTCCCGGGCGGGCACGCGTTGGCGCGCGGCGACCGCGCGAGCGAGCAGCCCGCGCCAGAGCGACAGGCCCTTGATCCGCGCGACCTCGTCGTCCTCGACCGCCGTGGCCTCGACGCCGGGCACGAGGTCGGCGATGGTCGCGGTGACGACCCCGGTCTCGCCAAGGGAGGGGAGCACCTGGTCGATGTAGCGCAGGAAGGTCCGGCTCGGTCCGACGAGCAGCACCCCTGATCGTTCGAGCATCCGGCGATGCGCGTAGAGGAGGTAGGCGGCCCGGTGCAGCGCGACGGCAGTCTTGCCCGTGCCAGGTCCGCCCTGGACGACGAGCGCACCGGACAGGTCGGCGCGGACGATCTCGTCCTGCTCGGCCTGCATGGTCGCGACGATGTCGCCCATCCGTCCGGTCCTGCCCTGTGCGAGCGCTGCGAGCAGGGCCCCCTCTCCCGCGAGGTGCCCCAGCCCGGCCACCGAGGCGCGGCGGGGGGAGCCGTCCCCGCCCGGGGCCGCGGGCTCGAGCGCGTCGAGGTCGAGGAGCTCGTCCTCGAGTCCGGTGACGCGGCGCGAGCGCGTCGCGATGTGCCGACGGCGCACGACTCCCTCGGGGTGAGCCGCGGTCGCCCGGTAGAAGGGTCGTGCCGCGGGTGCGCGCCAGTCGGTGAGGATCGAGGAGTGCTCGGAGTCGGTGAGGCCGATGCGACCGACGTAGCGTCGTGATCCGTCCGCGAGGTCGAGCCGGCCGAAGACGAGCTTGTCCTCGACGGAGTCGAGCTGGCCGAGCCGGTCCTCGTACATCGTCGCGAAGGAGTCGCGCTCGGAGCGGTTCTGGGGGGTGACGCCCTGCCGCGACCGTCGGACCCGCTCGAGCCGGCGGCGGAGTTCGGCGCGGAGCTCGTCGAGGCGGTCGTACCGCTCGCTCACGACCACTTGCTCGCGCGCGATCTCAACGCCGGGACCTGCGTCGGCGGAGGTACCGGCGACGGAGGACGAGTCCTCGGCAGGCGGCACCTCCGCCGCGGTCGGTGTGCTCGTGCTCTCGGTCCAGCTCGTCACTGCCGAGCCACCTGCCTTGTCTAGTGGGGCCGGTCGTGTGGTGCCGGTCTCGTGGTGCCTGTCGCGTGGAACGTGCCCTGCGGTGCGTCCGGTGCGTCCGGTGCATAGGTCGCGGAGGGCGACCGTCCATTATCGACGACTTCGGAGGATGCGTCCATGACGCCGCGGTCCGCGCGTCGCCTCGTCCGTTCGGGAATCGTCGGCCGAGCTCGGGCGTTGGAACGGGCAGGCACGACGCATCGGACGACGGAGGCACGCACCATGCAGGACCCGACCGCGCTGTACGAGATCGACCCCACCGGGGACGCGCTCGCGCTCGGCGTCGCCCAGTCGACGCGGGAGACGCCGTCCGGTGTCCCGGACGAGGTGCTCCCCGCCACGCGGCCTGCGCGCGGTGCGGGCCCGGTCATGCTGCACGTGCTCGACGGCTTCGTCGACGCCGGCCGCGCGGGCTCGGGCCTCGTCGCCCACCTCCTCGAGACCTATGAGCCGACGCGCGTGGCGACCTTCGACGTCGACCAGCTCCTCGACTACCGCTCTCGGAGGCCGCGGGTCACCTACGACGCCTCGGCGTGGCGCGACCTCGACACCCCCAGGCTCGTCGTCGACCTGCTTCGCGACGACGCGGGCACCCCCTTCCTCCTCATGCACGGACTCGAGCCGGACCTGCAGTGGGAGCGGTTCGTCGCGGCGGTGCGCCAGGTGGTCGAGCGGTACGACGTCCCTCTCGTCGTGGGCACGCACGGGATCCCCATGGGCATCCCGCACACCCGGCCAGCGTCCGTGTCGGTGCACGGCACGCGCCCCGAGCTCGTCGCGGACCACCCCGCGTGGCTGGGGTCGGTCGAGGTACCCGCGAGCGCGTCGACACTCCTCGAGGTGAGGCTGGGGGAGGAGGGGCATGACGCCCTGGGCTTCGCGGTCCACGTCCCGCACTATCTCGCCGGGTCCACCTACCCGCGCGCGAGCGTCGTCGCGCTCGAGAAGGTCGCTCGTGCAGGAGGCCTCGAGCTCGTCGTCGACGGGCTCGAGGCGAGTGCGAGGCTCGTCGAGGAGGACATCGCGCGGCAGGTCGCTGACAACGACGAGGTCGCCCAGGTCGTCGAGGCGCTCGAGCGGCAGTACGACGCCTTCACGGGGGCCGGTGGGCGAGGGTCGCTGCTGGCAGACTCCGCGGACCTGCCGTCCGCGGAGGAGCTCGGCGCGCAGTTCGAAGAGTTCCTCGCGACCTTCGACGCGCCTGGCGAGCCGACGGCCGACGGCGTCTGACGGCGATTTGCCCGACTCGGGGATGGTCGTGACCAAATCGTTGCCCGAACGCGAGTCGTTGCGGCGCAGAACCGTGGCGGCGCCGCGTGGCCGGTGCCACAGTGGTGCCGTTGCGACGAGGACGTCACACCGACCCGGACACAAGGTCCGCCAGGCCGTCCTCGGATCTCTCAGAAGGACGTAGAACATGGTTCAGGGTGCTGTGAAGTGGTTCAACGCGGAGAAGGGCTTCGGCTTCATCGCTCAGGACGGCGGCGGGGCTGACGTCTTCGTCCACTACTCCGCGATCGAGACCACCGGCTACCGCTCGCTCGATGAGGGTCAGCGGGTCGAGTTCGAGATCACGCAGGGCCCCAAGGGCCCGCAGGCAGAGAAGGTCACGCCGGTCTGACCGCTCCTGCGTCGCACGACGAGGCCGCGTCCACTCGGTGGGCGCGGCCTCGTCGTGCCGCGCCCTGCCGCGGCGTCACTCGTCGTGCCAGTCGGGGTCTGGAGCGTCTGTGCGGTCTTCCCGTCCGCGAAGGTCGAGGGCCGGGTCGTGCGGGTCGTGGAGGATCTTCGCGTGCCCGACGAGGGCTGCGAGGTCGGCTCCGTGCAGCAGCCTGGTCGGGGCGGGTAGCGAGCGCACGGCTCTGGCCACGTGCGGCTCGTCGAGGAGGTCGCCGCGGGTCGTCGCAGCGACCGTGACGTTGCCGTAGCGGCGCCCGCGAAGCTGCGCCGGCTCGGCGGTGGCAGCGACGTGCGGGAAGACGTGGGAGATCGTGGCGACCTCGGAGCGCACGGCCTGCAGACCCGGCCGGTCGGCGCAGTTGGCGAGGTAGAGCCCTCCGGGGGCGAGGACGCGGCGGACGTCCGCGGTGAACTCGGCGGTGGTCACGTGGACGGGGGTGACGTCGGGCGCGAAGACGTCTCGGACGATGACGTCGGCGGACGCGTCGCCGAGCGTGGCCAGCTGGGCGCGGGCGTCCCCCACCCGGAGCCTGAGCCCGGGGGAGCGAGGGAGGTCGAACCACTCCCGAACGAGGCGGACGAGCTCGCCGTCGACGTCGACCGCGATCTGCCGCGAGCCGGGGCGTGTCGCGGCGACGTACCGCGCGAGGGCGCAGCCGGCCGCGCCGAGGTGGACGACCCGCAGTGGCTCCCCCGCGGGGGCCGCGTGGTCGAGGAACACCGCCATCTGCTGCATGTACTCGAAGAAGAGCCGCGTCGGGTCCTCGAGGTCGAGGTGCGAGCTCGGCACGCCGTCCAGCAGGACGGTCACCCCGTT
>JAFABT010000176.1 GCA_023425905.1 Actinomycetes bacterium
GACCCGGACGGCGCCCCCGACCGCGAGCACGACGAGCCCGCCCACGACCGCCTGCCACGGGAGCGTGACGGCGAGCGTGAGGCAGCCGAGGATCCCGAGGACCTGGAGCGCCCGCGGCGTGCGGCGGGCCGCTCCGGTCTGGCGCAGCGCGGCGAGGTTGGCGACGGCGTAGTAGAGCAGCACGCCGAACGCGGCGAACGCGATCGCACCGCGGAGGTCGAGCGTCGCGGCGAGGACCGCGACGACGCCGGTGAGCCACACCTGGGCGGTGCGCGGGACGGCGTGCCTGGGGTCGACGCGCGCGAGCGACGCGGGCAGGTCGCCCTCGCGCGCCATGGCGAAGGTCGTCCGCCCGACGCCGAGGAGGAGTCCGAGCAACGCGCCGAGGCATGCGACGACCGCCCCGATCGTCACGACCAGCCCGGGGAGGGACGACGTCGACGCGGCCACGACGTCCGCGAGCGGCGCGGCCGACGCCGCCGTCGCGTCGGGACCCAGCGTGCGCAGGACGACGAACGCGAGCGTCGCGTACACGGCCGCGACGACGGCGAGCGAGATGACGACCGCGCGCGGGATCGTGCGGGTGGGGTCACGCACCTCCTCCCCTAGCGTCGTGATGCGCGCGTACCCGCCGAAGGCGAAGAACACCAGACCCGCGGCCTGAAGCACCCCGAGGGGGCCCGCGTCGACGGCGCTCGCGAGCAGGTCCGCGGTGTCTCCGACGGCCGGCGCCTCGGACGACGCCCGCACGACGAGGCCGAGCGCGAGCAGCGTGACCAGGACGAGCGCCCGGGTCACGGCCGCGGCACGGCTGACACCGACCGCGGTGAGCGCCCCGAGGACGAGCACGGCGACGACGGCGACCGGGCGCTCCCACCCTGGTGGCGCCGCATACGCGCCCAGGGTGAGCGCGATCGCCGCGGCGGTCGCCGACTTCCCGACGACGAAGGACCAGCCGGCGAGGTACCCCCACCACGGCCCGAGCTCAGCCCGACCGTAGGCGTACGCCCCGCCGGACGTCGGGTGCACAGCGGCGAGCTGGACGCACGCGGTCGCGTTGAGCGCCGCGACGACGGCGGCGAGGAGCACGCCCAGGAGCAGGCCGGCGCCCGCGGCCTGGGCGGCTGGGGCGAACACGGCGAAGATCCCGCCGCCGACCATCGACCCGATGCCGATCATCACCGCGTCGTGCAGGCCCAGGCTTCGCCGGAGTTCCGGTCGTCGCGTCATGCGGGGAGCCTAGCGACGCGACCGGCGCGCGACCGCCTTCGTCCGCACGGCCAGGCGGGAAAGGAGAGACTGTGCCCATGACGAACCCAGGCACGACCTCCGTCGACGGCGAGCGCCGCCTGCGCAGCGCGCTCTTCCTCGACTTCGACAACGTCTACCTGGGCCTGCGGCGCCTCGACCCGGAGGCCGCCGAGGTCTTCGCCACGGATCCGGGTCCGTGGATGGATGACCTCGCCGCAGGGACCGACGAGGACGGCGCCTTCACGCGGCGGTTCCTCATCCGCGCCTGCTACCTCAACCCCTCGGCCTTCGCGCACTTCCGCGCCGGGTTCACCCGGGCGGGGTTCCAGGTCGTCGACTGCCCGTCGCTCACGCAGCAGGGCAAGTCGAGCGCGGACATCAACCTCGTGCTCGACGCGGTCGACGCGCTCGCCTCGGACACGCGCTACGACGAGTTCGTCATCATGTCGGCCGACGCGGACTTCACCCCGCTCGCGCTGCGGCTGCGCGCCGCGGACCGCCGGGTGACGATCGTCACGACCGGACCGACCGCGAGCGCGTACCGATCGGTCGCCGACACGGTCGTCACCGCGGACGACTTCGCCGAGATGGTCCTGCCCTACGAAGACGAGGACGACGGGGGCGCAGTCGCAGCAGCGGGGTCCGCGGCGCCCGCCCACGAGCGCTCGGCCACGGTCTCCCCCGCGCGCGACGCCGTCATCAGGCTCGTCCGCAGCGCCGGGTCGATCCTGCGCGCCGGTGCCGTCGCGACGGCCGCCCAGAAGGCCGACCCGTCGCTCACGTCGAGCAGGTGGGACGAGGCCGGCGGCTTCTTCGCGTGGCTCGCCCGGGACGTACCGGAGGTCGCGAGCGCGTCCCGTCCCGCCCCGGGTCACGTGTGGGACCCGCAGCGCTTCAGCGAGGCGGACCTCCCGGCGACGGCGGAGGCGAAGGACCTCACGTCGCTGCAGCGTCAGGTCTCCACCGTCACCGAGGTGCCGCTGCTGAGCACCGAGCGGTTCCGTGGCGTCTTGACGGCTCTCGCCGACGACCTCGCCCGCTCGGCCTTCGACCGTGCGGAGACGGTCAAGCGCGTCCACGCCGCGTGCCAGGACGCGGACATCCCCGTCGGGCGCGGCTCGGTGCGGGCGGTCGTCAACGGCGTGCTGTTCTCCGGTCTCACTCCGACGTCGAAGTCGTCGGCCGCTCAGCTCGCGACCGCCTGGGCGGACAACGTCATCGGCCTGTGCAAGGGCGCGCGGATGGAGCTGAGCAAGGCTGACGTCCGCACGATCCGGGAGTGGGTCGGCGGCGGCCTCGCCGCACGCTGAGCCGCCCTCGGGCGCGCAGCGCTGAGCGGCGTCGTCAGGAGAGCAGCGCCCGCACGTCAGCGGCGGTGAGGCCTCGGCTCCCGGTCGCGCCGCCGTCGATGACGCTCGCGAAGAGCTTGGTCTTCGCGGCCTTGAGCGCCATGACCTTCTCCTCGATCGTGTCGGTCGCGACGAAGCGATAGACCATGACGGTGCGTTGCTGGCCGATGCGGTGCGCGCGGTCGACAGCCTGGGCCTCGGCGGCGGGGCTCCACCAGGGGTCGAGCAGGATGCAGTAGTCGGCCGCGGCGAGGTTGAGGCCGACCCCACCGGCCTTGAGGCTGACGAGGAAGACGGGGACCTCGCCCGAGGTGAACCGTTCGACCTGCTCGGTGCGGCGCTTCGTGCGCCCGTCGAGGTAGGCGTGCGCGACCCCGCGGGCGTCGAGCGCGTCGCGCACCTTGCCGAGGTACCGGGTGAACTGGCTGAAGATGAGCACGGAGTGGCCCTCGGCGAGGATGTCCTCGAGCATGCCGAGCAGCACGTCGAGCTTCGAGGACGGCACGCCGGCATGGGCCTCGTCGACGAGGGAGACGTCGAGCGCAGCCTGGCGCAGCACGGCGAGCGAGCGGAACACCTCGAAGCGGTGCGCGTCGAGGTCGTCCACGAGCCCGAGGACGTTGACCCGCTCGCGCTGGAGGTAGCTCTGGTAGAGGGCGCGGTGCCGCGTCGCGAGCTCGACCTCGGTGATCTGCTCCTGCTTGGCGGGCAGCTCGGTCGCGACGTGCTCCTTGGTCCGGCGCAGCATGAACGGAGCGAGGCGTCGACGGAGCAAAGCGAGCCGTTCCCCGCTGCCGCTCTTCTCGATCGGGTCGGCGTAGAACTCGCGGAACAGCCGCGGGTGGGGGAACAGCCCGGGGCTGACGATCGAGAGGATCGACCACAGCTCCATGAGGTTGTTCTCCATGGGCGTGCCCGTCATGGCGAGCTTGAACGGCACGTCGAGGCTGCGCGCGCAGCGGTAGGCGACGGACTGGTGGTTCTTCACGGCGTGCGCCTCGTCGAGCACGAGTCCCGCCCAGGGCAGCGCAGCGAAGTCCTCGAAGTCGAGGCGGAAGACCGCGTACGTCGTGACGACGACGTCGGCGCCCGCAACGGCGTCGGCGAGCGCGGTCCGGCGGCGCGCCCGCGTCTCCCCGAGCGCGACGACGCCGAGCCCGGGCGTGAAGCGGCGCGCCTCGGCGACCCAGTTCCCGACGAGGCTCGTGGGGACGACGACGAGGAACGGGACGCGCGGGGCCAGGGCCTCGCCGTCGGCGGGCGTGTGGGCCTCCTCCTCGCGGACGCGCTGCATGACCGCGAGCGCCTGGATCGTCTTGCCCAGGCCCATGTCGTCCGCGAGCACACCGCCCAGGCCGTGCGACCGCAGGTGCTCGATCCACTCGAAGCCCGCCTGCTGGTAGGGGCGCAGGGTCGCCGCGAGTCCGGCGGGCGCCTCGAGCTGCTGCGGCGCGGAGCCGTCGGCGAGCGCTCCGAGCGCGGCGCGCCACGCGGCGACCTGCCCGTCCACGAGGCCGAGCCGCTCGAGCTCCTCGAAGAGGCTCACCTGGTAGCGCGAGACCCGCAGCGTGCCGCCCATCGTGTCCTGGAGCGAGCGTGACTCGTCGATGAGCGCACGGAGGTCGTCGAAGCGCTCGCCGGTGAGGGAGAAGTAGAGGCCGCGGTCGAGCATGATCCGCTTGCGGCCCTGGGCGAGCGCGGTGAAGACGAGGGAGAACGGCACCTGCCGGTTGGCGGCGTGGACGATGACGCCGAGGTCGAACCAGTCGCGGCCGCCGACCTCGTCCGCGACCTCGATGCGGATGTCGACGTCGTCGGTGTGCTCGTAGGCGATGTCTGCGTCGACGCCGTGGGTGGTGACGACGTCGACGCCGAGGTCGGGCTCACGGTCTGCGATCGCGCGCAGGGCGGGGAGCTCCTCGGCGAAGAACCGGGCGGTGTCGATGCCCTCGAACTCGCGGCGCTCGGCGGACAGCCGTCGCAGGTCGGGGCTGAGGCGCGCGGCGATGGCGTCCTCCGCCGCCCGGTCGCGCAAGGACTCATGCGCCGCTCCCCGCCGCCCAGGCCCGGCGCCGAGGGCCCCCTGCGGGCCGTAGGGCACCCGGAACTCCTCGGGCGCGTCGGGGCCGGTCGCGTACCGCCACTGCCAGTCGAGCTGCGTGACGTGGCGGGGCAGGCGCGTGACCTGGAGCCAGAGCCGCGGCCGGGGCGCCTCCGGGAGGGCGACGCGAGGGTCGACGACGACGGCGCTCACCCGGTCGCGCAGCGC
>JAFABT010000272.1 GCA_023425905.1 Actinomycetes bacterium
CGCACGGCCCCCTCCCCCGCGCTCCGCGCGACGATCGCTGGCCCCAGGGCGGCGAGCTCGGCGAGGTCCTCGCGCGACCCTGCCGCGTGCCGGGAGGGCGTCCCGTGCGCGTGGAAGTCCGCGGAGACGACGGCGACGTCGGTCTCGGCCAGGATCTGCGCGGCGCCAGGCTTCCACGATCCGCCATCGAGGGACACCTGCGGCGTCGTCCCGCCCGCCCGGAGAGCGCGGGCCGCAAGGGCGAGCGGAACCGCGACGTCGTCGAGTCGGCCGTCGAGGTGGAGCACCCGGGCCCCGTCGAGCACGTCGGCGTGCAGCGGCGCGTACACCCGCTCGGCACGGTCGTTGAGACCGACGACGGCGCGCTCCCCTGTCGCCGCGGTGACGAGGACGGTCGAGATCGGCGGGTCGACGTCCTGGCCTGCGAGGAGGTCGAGGACGCGCACACCGACGTCTTCAAGCTCAGCGCGCACGACCCGGCCGAGCGGCCCGTCCCCGATCGCGGTGACGAGGGTGACCGGGACACCCAGCAGCGCGGCCGTGCCCGCCGCGTTCGCGGCCGGGCCACCAAAGCCCTTCACGGCGTCGAGAGCGTCGATCTTCTCGTTGCTCCCAGGCAGCCGATCGACGCGCTGGATGAGGTCAAAGGTGGTCAGTCCGCAGCAGACGAGCATGTCACCACCCTCCCACGCCGCCCCCGCCACCACCGCCGCCCGAGCTGCCGCCGCCCCCGCCGTAGGACGACCCGCCGCTGGATCCGCTCGTCGACGGCTCGGGCTTGCTCAGCGCGGACGAGCTGCTCTCGGTGAAGCTCGCGACGGCAGAGCTGAAGGCCGCAGGAGCCGCCCAGAAGGCCGTGAGTCCGGCCGCGCCCTCGTACCAGGCGGGTGGCTCCGCGACCTGCCCCTTCTCGGCGAGACCGGCGAACAGGGCCGTCCACCGGTCCGCGACGCCGAACACGATCGCGTACGGGAGGTAGCGGCTGAACACGTCGCCCTCCTCGTCCTCGAACCGCAGCGTGTCAGCCTCGGCGGTCTCCAGGTAGAGCTTGAAGCCGAGCACCTGCGTGAGGACTGCCGTGCCGCGGGCCGTGCGCGCGGGGGCGAACGGCGCGAGGAGGATCTGCGCGAGCCCGACGACCATGAGCGCGATCGGCACGAGGGCGAGCCCGTCAACCCGCGGGATCGGCCAGAACGCGCCCATCATCCCGAAGATGCCCACGCCCATGGCGATCCCGCCACTCACCCGCCAGCCGGACCGAACCGACGAGGGGTCCTCGGCGAACCACTTCCGGTCGACGACGGAGCGATACAGCTGCGCCCGAACCCGCTCCGTCGTCCCGGCGAAGGTCGCGCTCAGCGCCGAGAGCAGCACCGAGTCGCGGCGATGGAACAGACCGTCGAGCAGGATCCTCTCGTAGGTCGCCAGGCCGCGGAGCGGGGCGTCACCGCGCGTGAGCCGCCAATCGATCGCCTTGGCGCCCGCGCGCCTGCCGGGGATCTCCGTGATCGACAGGAAGCCGCGCACGGCGAGGTCGACGACGGTGGCCACGACGTCGACGAGGTCCGCCTTCTCGTCGAGCACCGTGCCGGCCTCCCCCGGCCGCACCCCGGAGGGAGGCTGGAACTGCACCGCGACGGGCAGCCGACGGTCGCGCGGTCCGACGGTCGCGTCGTCCGGCCGGGAGGGCTTCACCCCCGGGGTGAGGCCCACGAACATCTCATCGCGGCCCCGCGTGCGCAGGCGCCACAGCAACCAGCCGATCCAACCGACGACGATGAGCGTGGCCAGCCCGACCGTCCACACCGTTCCGAAGCCGAACGGGTCGCCCGGGCGGTCGTCGTCCTCGAGGTACATCGTCGCCCAGGGCATCGTCTCCCCTGGCCAGACTGCGTCGATCGTGAAGGGCTCCCCCGGCTCGAGGTGGTCCTGGGTCGCGATCGCTGCACCGTCGGTCACCGTCACCGAGGAGCACGGCGCGTCACCGCCCGCGGGCCCCGCGAAGCAGCGAGCGTCGACGACGTCGGCGACCCCTCGGACCGTCACCGACGCGTTGCTCACGGGGATCGTCGAGGCGGTTCCCAGCACGTTCCAGTAGAGCGCGTCGTACCCGCCCGTGCGCTCCGACGCAGGGTTGATCATGCCGAGCACGTGATAGCGGACGACGTACCGGTGCACGCCGGTGATGTCGGAGCGAGAGACGGCGCCGATCCGGAGGCTGAGGGTGTCGTCGGACCAGTCGCGGTGCAGCGTGTCCGGTGCTCCTGTGAGACTCTCCGCCGAGAGGTCGGACACGTGGTACCTGCGCAGCGTGCCTGGCTGATCGGTCTCCATGCGCAGCGGGATCGTCATGGTCGGACCGCGTCCCGGCCTGCCCGAGAAGTCGTAGTCGAAGTCGATGACGACGTCGCCGTTGCCGCGGTCGTCGACGTCGATCGTCACGTCGTACCGCGTGATCTTCCACTGCCCGTCGTCAGCTGCCGCCGCAGGACCTGCGAGAAGGACGAGCGAGGCGACGAGCCCACCGAGCGCCAGGCGGCGAAGCCCGCCGAGCCCGGTCCTGGCGACCTGCCCCCACACGGTCACGAGTCGCGACGGGCCCGCATCGCGCGCACGGCTTCGAGGTTGTCCTGCCGTTCACGCAGGGTGTGGCGCTTGTCGTACTCCTTCTTGCCACGGGCGAGCGCGATCTCGACCTTGGCCCGGCCGTCGAGGAAGTACAGCGACAGCGGGACGATCGTGTGGCCCTTCTCCCGGGTCTTCACGACGAGGCGGTCGATCTCCTCGCGGTGGAGCAGGAGCTTGCGCTTGCGGCGCGGTGCGTGGTTCGTCCACGTCCCCTGGGAGTACTCCGGGATGTGCACCCCCTGCAGCCACATCTCGCCGCCGTCGATCTCGCAGAACCCGTCGACGAGCGACGCGCGGCCTGCGCGGAGCGCCTTGACCTCGGTCCCGGACAGCACGATGCCGGCCTCGAGCACGTCCTCGATGAAGTAGTCGTGCCGTGCCTTGCGGTTGGACGCGACGAGTGTGCGTCCGTTGTCCCGTGCCACTGCGGCTCACCGTCCCTGTTCGTCATGCGTCGCCAGCCCGAGGGAGGGCCGACGACCAGGGTAGTCGCCGTGTCCACGTCATTAGTGGCCGGGGCCCGCCCAGGCGCTGTGCGCGGCGTCAGAGGTAGGGCGCGGGGTTGACCGTCTTGCCGTTGAGGTACACCTCGAAGTGGAGGTGGCAGGCCGCCGATGTCCCGGTCGAGCCCGAGGCCCCGACCTTCGTCCCCGTCGTCACGGTGTCGCCCGCACCGACGGAGAACGACGAGAGGTGGTTGTAGCTCGTCATGACGTACTCGCCGTCGATCTCACCGTGGTCGACCATGACCTGGTTGCCGTAGCCGCCGCGGTACTTCGCCCAGACGACGGTGCCGGACCGGCCGGCCTTGATCGTCGTCCCGCAGTACGCCCGCAGGTCGATCCCCGCGTGGAGCCGGTAGTAGCCGAGCACGGGGTGCAGCCGCCAGCCGTAGCTGCTCGTCACGTACATGGGGCTCGTCGAGGTGGGGTTGGCGAAGACGCCCGAGCCGATCTTGCCGTCGGACTTCTTGCGCTTCTTCTTGTTCTTCTTCGCGTCCTGCTTGCGCTTCTTCTCGATGAGCTTCTTGAGGTCGTTCTCGAGCGTCTTGCGCTGCTGGAGGAGCTCGGCTTCCTTCGCCTCCTGCTCGGCCTTCTTCGACGCGATGTAGTCCTTCTTGTCCTTCGCGTCCGCGACGAGCTGGGTGATCTTCGCGGCGCGACCGGCGGCCTCCTTGCGGGCCTTCTCCGCCTCGGCCGCCTTCGCGTCGGCCTCCTCCTTGAGGTCCGCGACCTTCTCCCCCACGGCGGCGAGCCGCACCTGAGAGTTGCGGTTCTTCGCGTCCGCCTGGGCGAGGTCGTCGAGGATGCGCGTCTGGGAGCGCAGCGCCGTCGTCATCATCCCGTACTGCTCGACGAGGTCCGTGGCCGACTCGGCCTTGAGGATGAGGGCGAGCCCCGTCTCGGTGAGCTCACCCTTGTACGCCTGCCGGGCGAGCTTGCCGACGGCCGCACGCGACTCGTCGGTGCGGGCGGAGTCCTCCGCGATCTGGTCGACGATCGTCTTCTCGGTGTCGCGCGCGGCCTGGAGCTTGTCCGCGAGCAGCTCGGCCTCGCGCAGCGCCTTGTCGAGCACGCCCTGCGCCTTCTCGAGCGCGGCCTGCGCGGCGGGCAGCTGCTTCTCGAGGCCCTTGAGCTGGATGACGGCGTCCGCGAGCTCCTCGGTCGTGTCCTCGAGCTCGTGCCGAAGCTCCTCGAGCTCCTTCTCCGTGAGGGCCTTCTCGTTCTCCTTGCGCTTGGTCTCGTCCGAGAGCGAGTCCGCGTGCGCGGGCGTGACGACGGTCGCGAGCAGCACGACGAACCCGAGCAGCAGGACGAGCACCGCGAGCAGCCGCCCGCGGACGGCATCCGGTGTCACGACGAGTCGATCCATGACCCTGACCCCCTCAGACCTTGGCGTACCGGTTGAGCGTCACGGCGGACGAGATGACGGCGAGGACGATCGCGATGCCGACGAGGCCCGGCGCCAACGTGACGACGTCGCCCGAGTCGATGTAGTCGATACCTGCGATCAGACCACTGCCCGAGCTCGCGAGCCAGTCGGTGACGAGGGCGTCGACGCCATACCAGAGGCCGCCGACGGCGAGCAGTGCCCCGATGGTCGCGGCGATCGCGCCCTCGAGCATGAACGGCAGCTGGATGAAGAGCGTCGAGGCCCCGACCATCCGCATGATCCCGGTCTCGCGCCGTCGGGACATCGCCGAGAGCCGGATCGTCGTCGTGATGAGCAGGACGGCGGCGACGAGCATGATGCCCGCGAGCCCGACGGAGAGCAGGGTGCCCCGGTTGAGCACGACGAAGACCGTCTCGAAGTACTGGCTCTGGTCCTCGACCTCCTCGACGCCCGGTCGACCGGACAGGACGTCGGCGACGACCTCGTACTTCTCGGGGTCCGCGAGCTTGATGCGGTAGGTCTGGTACATGTCGGCCTCGGTGACCGACGCCGCCCAGGTCTGGTCGCTGAACCGGCGCTGGAACGACTCCCAGGAGTCCGCCTTCGACTCGAAGTAGACCTTCTCGATGTACGGGGCGACCTCGGGCGACTCGAGGAGCGTGGCGATCTGGGCCTTCTGCTCCTCGGTGACCTCACCGCCCGCGCACGCCCGGGCGTCGGACAGCGTCGGGCACAGGAAGACGGAGACCTCGACCTTGCCGAACCAGTCGGCCTTGAGCTGGGCGATCTGCGTCTGCAGCAGCGCTGCGGCGCCGACGAAGGTGAGGGAGACGAAGGTGACGAGGATGACGGAGATCGACATCGCGAGGTTGCGACGCAGGCCGATGCCGATCTCGGAGAGGATGAAGCGCAGTCTCATCGTCCGCTCACCTCCCCGATCCGTAGACGCCGCGCACCTGGTCGCGCACGAGCTCGCCCGACTCGAGCTCGACGACGCGCTTGCGCATCTGGTCGACGATCTCGTCGTCGTGGGTCGCCATGACGACCGTCGTCCCCGTGCGGTTGATCCGGTCGAGCAGGCGCATGATCCCCAGAGAGGTCGAGGGGTCGAGGTTCCCGGTCGGCTCGTCGGCGAGGAGGATCGGGGGCCGGTTCGCCACGGCGCGGGCGATCGCGACGCGCTGCTGCTCACCGCCGGACAGCTCGTGCGGGCGCCGCTTCTCCTTGCCCGCGAGCCCGACCATGTCGAGCACGTCCGGGACGGTCGTGAGGATGTGGTGGCGCGGCTTGCGGATGACCTGGAGCGCGAAGGCGACGTTCTCGAAGACGGACTTGTTCGGCAGCAGCCGGAAGTCCTGGAACACCGCCCCGATGCCGCGGCGCAGCTTGGGCACCGACCAGCTCGACATCGCCGAGAGGTCCTTGCCGGCGACGAACACCTTGCCCGCGGTGGGCCGTTCCTCCCGCAGCGCGAGGCGCAGGAAGGTCGACTTTCCCGACCCGGAGGTGCCGACGAGGAAGACGAACTCGCCGCGCTCGACCTCCAGGGAGACCGAGTCGAGGGCGGGTCGCGCTCCTCGCGCGTACACCTTGGTCACGTTCTCGAATCTGATCACAGCTCTAGCCAGGCCAGTCTCGGGGTCGGGGTCGTGCGGACTTCTGGCCGTCCGACGAGCCTAGGCAGGCGTGCCCCACGCGACGGGGGTGACACGCCGGGCGGGCAGTCCGGTTCGCGTGCGGAACCGGACTCCCCCGGACGTACCGGGACGCTCAGTCCTTGGTCTCGCCCGAGCGGCGCCAGCGGATGCCCGCCTCGATGAAGCCGTCGATGTCGCCGTCGAACACGCCGGAGGTGTTGCCGACCTCGTGCTCGGTGCGCAGGTCCTTGACCATCTGGTACGGGTGAAGGACGTAGGAGCGCATCTGGTCGCCCCAGCTCGCCTTGATGTCGCCGGCGAGCTCCTTCTTCTTCGCGTTCTGCTCCTCCTGGCGCACGAGGAGCAGGCGGGACTGCAGGACGCGGAGCGCCGCGGCGCGGTTCTGGATCTGGGACTTCTCGTTCTGCATCGACACGACGATCCCCGTGGGGAGGTGGGTCATGCGCACGGCGGAGTCGGTCGTGTTGACGGACTGCCCACCGGGGCCGGACGAGCGGAAGACGTCGACCTTGATCTCCGACTCCGGGATGTCGATCGAGTCGTCCTGCTCGGTGAGCGGGATGACCTCGACCGCGGCGAAGGACGTCTGGCGGCGGCCCTGGTTGTCGAACGGCGAGATCCGCACGAGGCGGTGCGTGCCGGCCTCGACGGACAGGTGGCCGAACGCGTAGGGCGCCTTGACCTCGAAGGTCGCGGACTTGAGGCCGGCCTCTTCGGCGTAGGAGGTGTCGAGGACGCTCGTCGAGTAGCCGTGGCGCTCGGCCCAGCGCAGGTACATCCGCATGAGCATCTCGGCGAAGTCGGCGGCGTCGACGCCGCCTGCTCCGGCGCGGATCGTCACGACGGCCTCGCGGGCGTCGTACTCGCCGTTGAGGAGGGTGCGGACCTCGAACTCGCCGAGGTCCTTGCGGACGACCGCGAGCTCCGCCTCGGCCTCGGCGAGCGTCTCCGCGTCGCCGCCGTCCTCCGTCGCCATCTCGATGAGGGTCTCGAGGTCGTCGATGCGTCCCTCGAAGCGGCTGAGCCGGTCGAGCTCCGACTGGGCGGCCGACAGCGCCGAGGTGATCTTCTGCGCGGCGTCCGGGTCGTCCCACAGGTCCGGGGCGGACGCCTTCTCGGAGAGGTCCTCGACGGATGCGCGCAGCGCCTCGGGGTCGCTCACGGCGGTGATCGTCGCCAGCGTGGAGCGGAGTGCGGAGATCTCGTGCGGGAAGTCGATGGAGGCCACGAGGATCAAGGGTACGCGTCGGGCGCGGCCACGCGGTGCGCGACAGCTGGGGGACGACGCGGGAGAAGTCCGACCAGTCGCCCAGGGCTGCGCGCGCGGCCGTCGGAGATCACCCGAACGTGGCCCCAAGGGCCCATGGGCGCGGGAGCGCGTCCACGCTACATTGAGGGCCGCGGCCCGTTCACGCGGGCGCCGCTGAGTCCTGGCCGACGATGCCTGGGGCCTTCCCCCCCTCCCCCGTCTCGAGATGGATCAGCCATGACTCGTCGCACCCATGTCACCCGAGCACTCGTGCTCGCCGCCGGGCTCTCGCTCGTCGCCGCCTGCGCACCGTCCGACAACTCCGTCCTCGACGAGGCCGCGGAGGGTCGGTACGGCAACGACGGCTCGAACGGCGTCGTCACGCTGCGCGTCGCGTACTACGGCGACTTCGGCATCCGCGACCTCGTCACCAAGTACGAGAAGCTCACCCCGGGCGTCAAGGTCGAGATCGTCGAGTCGGAGAACAACGCGCACCACACCGCGCTCCAGGACCAGCTGATCGCCAACACCGGCGCCCCGGACATCGCGGCGGTCGACGTCGACAAGATCGTCTCGATGCGCGAGCAGTCCGACAAGTTCGTCAACCTCCTCTCGCACGGCGCGGACCAGTACGAGGACGACTACCTCGACTGGAAGTGGGCGCAGTCCCTCTCCCCCGACGGCTCGACGCAGATCGGCCTGGGCACGGACGTCGGCCCCATGGCCATGTGCTACCGCCGGGACCTGCTCAAGGACGCGGGCCTGGAGTACCGCCGCGACAAGCTCTCCGCGATGTGGGGGGACTCGTGGGAGGACTTCATCGAGTTCGGCGAGACGTACGTCGACAAGACCGGCAAGGGCTTCATCGACGACGCGCTCAACATCATGAACCCGACGCTCGGCCAGCAGGAGGTCGGGTTCTTCACGGCCGACGAGAAGCTTGCGATGGACGGCGGCCCCAAGGTCGCGTTCGACACCGCGCTCGCGGCGATCGAGGCCGGGCTCTCGGCGAACCTCGCCTCGTGGACGCCGGAGTGGGACAAGGGCTTCGACAACGGCGACTTCGCCGTCATCGCGTGCCCCGCCTGGCTCACGGGCCAGATCCGCGACAAGGCTCCCGAGCGCGCGGGCGACTGGGACATCGCTGACATCCCCGGGCGGGGTGGCAACTGGGGCGGGGCGTTCTGGACGATCCCCGCGCAGGGCGAGCACATCGACGAGGCCTACGCGCTCCTCACGTGGCTCATCGCGCCCGAGCAGCAGATCGAGGTGTTCAACACGGTCGGCTCGCTGCCCTCGCAGCCCGAGCTCTACTCGAACCCGGCGATCGTCGAGAAGAAGGACCCGTACTTCAACGACGCCCCCACGGGCGCGATCTTCTCCGAGTCCGCGAAGTCGATCTCGCCGCAGTACATCGGCCGTGCCGCCGCCGAGGTGCGCGTCGACGTCGAGAACGTGCTCCGGGCGGTGCAGAAGGGCGAGATCAAGCCGCGCGACGCGTGGGCCGAGGCCGTCGCACGGGCGACCGCGACCGCGCCGGTCGAGACGACCGAAGACGACGAGGCCGCAGCCACCGAGTGATCGACTGAGCCGGTGATCGGCTGAACGAGAAGGCCCGCCCGACGCATGCGTCGGGCGGGCCTTCGTCCGTCCCCGAGGGGCGTGAGTCGCCCGGCACCGCTCGCGTGCTGTGCGGTGTCATCAATGGCTCCAGGCACGTCCAGGGCCACCCTGCCTTGCCCAGCGGCGCGCCGTTCACCGGCTGCCCGCGTGGGACTCGGCGGTGAGGACGATGCCGTCGGACCACGGCTCGAGCACCCAGTTGAGCAGGGGGACGCGGGCGACCGCACGCACCTCGACGACGGCGCGCTGTCCGTCGGGGGTCCCGGCGCGCACCAGGCGCAGACCTTCGAGGCGCGCGGCCGCAGGGCTTGCGCGCAGGTGTGCGCGTGCGGCGGACCGGACTGCCTCGTCCGTGAGCGCGATCCGCTCAGCCCACGGGTCCTTGACGCCGTCGAAGTAGGCGGACCGGTCCGTCTGGTCCGCGGCGGCAAGCGCGGCTGCGTCTGCGACTGCGATGAGCCGTTTGCGCTCGAGGTGGATCGCGCTCGCGCAGATGACGACGGTCACCAGGACGAGTGCGATGAGCATGTAGACGAGGGAGAGCAGCAGCACAGAGCCCTCGTCGTCGGGCCCGGGCACGGCCGCGCCGTTCTGCGGCCGGCGAGGGCGGACGCGCAACGACCTCATCCCGCGGCCCGGTGGTCGTCGACCGCGACGAGGGCCTCGGCCCTCACGGGAACCGCCAGCGGGACCGTGTCGAGCAGGAAGCCAGGAACGAGCGGCAGGTTCACATCGATGTCGACCGTGGCCCCGACCGTTCCCCCGGGCACGAGGCAGGAGGCGGAGCACGAGAGCGTGAGCGCCCGCTCGCTCGAGACGTCGTCGAAGCCCTGGTCGTCGAGCGCGAGCCGCACCGCGGCCTCTGCGCGACGCACGCCCTCAGCCGTCGTCGGGGCCGCAGCCATGACGCGCGCCGCCTGGTATGCACCCGCCTCCGCTGCGAAGGTCGCGGCCTGGACCCGACCGACGGTGACGACGAGGTAGAGCACCGGGAGCAGCAGGAGGATCGTCGCGGCGAGGAACTCCAGAGTGGCGGAGCCGTGGTCCGCGCGACCGCCAGCTCCCGAGGTCCGGAGCCGCGCGATCACCCTTCCTCCCACGCGTGACCACGAACGGTGAGCGACGACGACGGCCCGAGCAGCCCGAGCAGCGGCAGCGGTGCGCGCACAGTGACCTCGACGAGAGTGGCCCCGCCGCGCTCGACAGTCCTCGCCGTCACCTGCTCTGCATACTCGCCGGACAGCGCTGATCTCACGAGCATCTGCGTGCGCCCCACCCCGTCGCCGAGGTCGTTGCCGACGAGCGCCGCATGACGAGCACCTTCGCCCGCGCAGTCGACCAGGGTGTTGCGGACATGCTGGACGAGCGCGACCTGGAGGACGGCGGCGAAGACGAGGGTCGTCACCCCCGCGACGAGCGCGAACTCAGCGGTGGCAGCGCCGTCCTCGCGGCGCCACCGCTCAGCCCACACCCGACGTGACCCGGTCGATCGCGTCCCGGAAGACGGTCTCCAGCCCGTCACGCGCGACCGCCCACAGCGCGACGACGAGGCCCGCCGTCATGAGCGTGATGAGCACCCACCCGGGCACGTCGCCCCGGTCGGAGCGCCGCTCGTCGTCGAGCGCGGCGAGCCACGTCGTCGCGCGGGCTGCGACGCGCGCGGAGAGGTCGTGCGGGATCGAGATCATGTCGTTCCTTCCATCGAGGGCGGGCCGGCGGCCCGCCCGGTTGTCAGAGCCCGACCGTGAGAACGGCCAGGCTCGGGAACACGGCGAACACGACGGTGACGGGCAGCACGAGGAAGACGACCGGCACCATCATGGCGACCTCCTTACGGCCTCCCGTCTCCATGAGCGCGCGGCGACCCGCCTCGCGGACGTCCTGCGCCTGAGCACGCAGCACCTCGGCCAGAGGCGTGCCGCGCTCGAGCGCGACGGCGATGCCCTCCGCGAAACGGGTGAGCGGCACGAGCGCAGTCCTGTCGGCGAGACGCTCGAGGGCGACGGTGAGCGGGGTGCCCGCCCTGGTGTCGGCGAGTGTCCGCGCGATCTCCTCGGCCAACTCTCCGCGCGTCGTTCGCGCCGCCCGCTCGAGCGCCCCGAGAGCCCCTTCGCCGGCACCGACGGCGAGGGCGAGCAGCTCGGCGATCGTCGGGAGCTCCGCCATGAGACGGGTCTCGCGGGCCCGTGCCTGCCGGGACAGCAGCCGCTCCGGGACGACCACTCCCGCGATGCCACCAAGGGCGACGAAGACCAGCGCCGCGACGGGGTGTGCCCCGCGGCCGACAACGACAGCCAGCGCGACGAAGAGGCCCGCGGCGATGCCGATGCTCCCGGAGACGACCTGGCCGGCCCGGAACTGCTCGACCGTCTCCGCACGCCCCGCTCGCTCGAGACGAGACCGCAGCTGCGGCGTCGACACCCCGATCTTGCCCACGAGCCTGAGCCCGTCCGCCATCCACGGACGGGCGAGGCGCTCGAGGGTCGTGAGCACGGACGCGCTGCGCACGCCGGGCTCAAGCAGCCCGGAGGTGCTGCTGGCCACCCTGAGGTAGGGCGCGAGCCGATCGTCGAGCGTGATGGTCCGGGCCCGGCGGTGGTGGACGAGGAGCAGCAACCCGATCCCGCCCAGGAGTCCGATGAGCGCGCCGGTCGTGGACGGGTTCATCGAAGCACCCGCTGGTCCTCGGGAAGTCGCCCGATGCGGACCATGACCCGGTATGCGACCGCGCACGACACGGCGCCACCCACGAGCACGACGACGCCCGCCATCGAGTTGTACGCCTGCGCCGCCTCAGGACGCATGGCAAGCAGGGCGAGGACGACCCAGGGGGCCGCGACGGCGAGCCGCGCCCCGTTGACGGTCCATGACTGGCGCGCCTCGAGCTCGCCCCTCGTGCGTGCGTCGTCCCGCAGGAAGGTCGAGAGGGTGCGCAGCAACCCTCCCAGGTCGCTGCCACCGACGTCCCTCGTCATGCGGAGCGCCTCGACGATGCGGTCGCCCACCGGGTCGGCGAGCCGATCCTTCAGAGCGTCGAGGCATTCTGAGAACCGCCCCGTCGCCCGGTAGTCCTCGCCGAACGCCCTGAACTGCGGGCGGAGCTCCTCGGGTCCGCGTTCACCGAGCTGGCTGATGGACTCGGGCAGGGAGAGCCCTGCCCGGACGCCGGACGAGAGGTTGTCGACGACGTCGGGCCACAGGTGGCGCAGGGCGACGCGCCGGGACCGGGCCCGCGCCTGCACGGCTGCGCGCGGCAGCGCCGTCGCCATGGCGCCGAAGCACAGCGCGATCGGCGGCGAGAGCGACACGACCCAGACGACGAGCGCAGTGACGATACCGAGCGCGGCGCTCGCCGCGGCGAGGGCAGACGGGGTGACCGAGGCGACCCCGGCTTGGATGAGCAGGTCGCGCGTGCGGCCGACGGACGATCGTTCGCCGCGCTCAGGCGCCGGGGCCCACCAGGACCACCAGATGCAGGCGAGGCCCGCCCCCGCGAGCAGGCCGATGACGACCCCCACCGGTCAGCCCTGCGCCCGGAGCAGGTGGAGGAGGTCGTAGCCCGCTCGCTCGAAGCGCTCGGGGTGGGGTGGGTAGCCCTCACGCCGCAGGAGTCGATCGCCCTCGCAGGAGAAGATGTCCGCCGTCTCGACGACCCCGCCCTCGACCCGGCCAGGGACGGACACGATCTCTCGCACCCTGCGATGCCCGCGGCGATCGAGCTCGAGGTGGAGCACAAGGTCGATCGCGGACGCGACCGTCGGGACGACGAAGCGGTCCGAGACGTTCTCCCCCGCGAGGAGGGGCAACGTGCACATCTTCACGAGCGCCTCACGTGCGGAGTTGGCGTGGATCGTTCCCATGCCCGGCACTCCGGCATTGAGCGCGACGAGCAGGTCGAGCGCCTCCGCCTCACGGACCTCGCCGACGATGATGCGGCTCGGACGCATGCGCAGCGCCTCTTTGACGAGCCGCCGCAACGGGATCTCGCCCACCCCTTCGAGGTTCGGCTGCCGGCACTGCATCCCGACGACGTCGCGGTGGTCGATCCGCAGCTCGAAGACCTCCTCGCACGTGATGATCCGCTCACGTGCCGGCACCGCCCCGGCGAGCGCGTTGAGCATCGTCGTCTTGCCCGCCTGGGTGGCGCCGGCGACAAGGACGTTGAGCCCGACGTCGGCTGCCGCTCCGAGGAACGCGGCGGCCTGGGCCGTGAGCGAGCCCAGCGCGACGAGCTCGTCGAGGTGGCCCGCGCGCAGGACGTGCTTGCGGATGTTCACGGCCCACGAGCGCCGCGTGACGTCGGGGATGACGACGTGGAGCCGCTCGCCGCCCGGCAGGCACGCATCGACGAAGGGGCTCGACAGGTCGAGGCGTCGCCCGCTCGTGCGCAGCATCTGCTCGACGAGGTCCCGCACCTGC
>JAFABT010000297.1 GCA_023425905.1 Actinomycetes bacterium
GGGTACTGCAGACGGTGTGCGGAGCGCGGTGGCTACGCGGACTTGATCGTGAGCGTCGCGGCCGCCGACGTGTCCTGCACGGTGGCGTCGAGCCGCTGGAAGCCGAGGAAGCCGACCTGGAGGTAGTCGGCGTACCGCTCGGTGAGGCGCAGGACCTGCGCCCCGTTCACGACACGGACGACGTAGGCCGCCGCGATGTCGCCGAACACGACCGGCTTCGCACCCGCCGCGAAGGCGGGGAGGGAGTTGTCGATCGTGTAGGCGTGCCCGTTGATCGTCGACGGGACGCCGCCCTGCACCGTCGGCACCCAGAGCGGACGGCCCTGGGTGTCCTTGAGCTTGCGGAGCTCGCGCAGCGCGGAGTCCGAAAGGACGTAGCCCGCCCGGCCCGTGTTGCGGTAGGCGGGGTCGATCTCGTGCTCGAGGTCGACGAGGTCGTCGTAGCCGACCTTGCTCGTCGTGCCGGTCGTGACCGTCTTCGTGAGCCCGACCGTGAGGCCCTGCGGCTGGTTCGTGCCCGTCCCGATCGCGAAGTGGTCCGCAGCGCCGCGGCCGATGCGCTCGCCGCACCGACGAGCGAGGAACGCGTTGGTGTCGAGCGCGGAGTCCTGCAGGACCTGGATGGACGCCCGGATGATCTTCGAGGTGTACATGTAGGCCTTGAGCGACGCCTGGCCGAAGACCTCGTCCTCCTCGCCGGCCTGGGTGTTCTCCCCGAGGATCGCGCCCTTGACCGCGGTGCCGTTGTTCGTCGGCCACTGCATCTCTGCGCCCGAGTCGGTGTTGAGCACCTCGGCGACGTTGAGGATGCCCCCGAAGGCCTTGAGGGTCTCGACGAGCTTGTTGCGGAACTCGACCGGGACGGTGTACCCGCCCGCCGAGCCCGTGCCTGCGGCCTGCGCGCGGACCTCGGGGTCCTGCACGAAGCGCGACTGGAGCATCTGGCGGTCCTCAGGCCGCATGTCGAGCGGACCGGACCGCACGTACTGCGCGAAGACGTCGCGGTACGCCGCGTCCTCGCCGCCAGCCGACTCGCCCCCGCGGGGGTTGGTGCTGCGGACGTCGCCTGCCGGGGCGTCCATGACGGCCGCGAGGCGCGACGCGCGCTCCTCGGCCTCGATGCTCTGCGAGAGGCGCTCGACGTCGTCGAGAGCACGGGTGTAGGTCTCGCCGTCCTCGGCGGACGGGTCGTAGCCGTCGGCCGAGCGGCGGGCCTGGATGTCCTGGACCTGGGACCAGGCCGCGGCCCGGTCCTCGAGCAGGCGACGCATGGTGGCGGTTGCCATGGTGGTTCTCCTCTGTGCGGGCCCTCAGCGGGCCGGGGTGTCGTGGGTGTCCGGTGCCGACAGCCGGTACCGGACCGCGAGCGCGTGGGCGCGCTCGTCCTGGATCTCGACGCCCCGGGTGGTCTGAGCCGGCGCGGGGTCGCTGGTGTCCCGGGTGGCGTCGGCCGGCGCGGGACTGGCCCCTCCCTCAGGGGTGGGGAGCTCGGTGGGGACGCCGCGCGCTGCGCGCACGTCCTGGGCGATCGTGCGGAGGTGGGCGTCGGTGTCCTCGTAGGCGGGGAAGGTCACCACGGAGACCTCGAGGAGGCGGACCTCCTGGATCGTGCGGAGCCAGGCGTCGACGAGGACAGTCTTGCCGTCGCGCTCGACCTCGACCTCGACCTCTTCCCACTGGTCGCGCACGACGTAGAAGCCGAAGCTCATGCCCGTGATGCGGCGCTTCTCGAGGTTGCGGACGAGGTCGCGCACGTAGGACAGCTCGGTGTCGAGCCCGGAGTCGACGGCCAGGCCGACGTCGTCGATGTGAAGGCGGAGGTCGCCGGCGGAGACGCGGGCGATGAGCAGCGAGCTGTTGTGGTCGATGAGGAACCGCGCGTCGCCCTCGGCGAGTGTCTTGTCGAACGCTCCCGGGGCGATCTGCTCGTACCAGCCCCACTTGAGCGGGTCGCCGATCTCGGTTCGCGAGTTGACGACGGCGGCGTGGCCCTGGAACCGGCGAGGCTCGTCGTCGTCGGCGCGCGTGACCCGAAGGTCAGCGTCCAGGAGCGCGGTCGTGCGCTGCTCGAGCACCGTGCTCGTCCCGGTCGCTCGGACGGTGTCACGCCGTAGCGTCGTCGTCGTCATCGTCGTCTCCTGACTGGGTGGCGGAGGTGCTCGTGCCGGTGGCGGCTTCGTTGTAGGGCCGGTAGGGCTCGTCGCCCCACGGAACCGGGGGCATGTCCTCGAGCTCGCGCGGCTCGTTCGGGGTCATCCAGCCGTGCTGGATGCCCGAGGCGTAGAAGGCGGCGCGCGACTTCGAGTCGCCGCGGAGAAGGCCCTCGACCTTGAACTCGGCCTTCTCAGTCGTGGGGTCGCAGATCTCGCGCGTGACGCGCTGCTCGATGCGGTGGAAGTAGGGCTTGAGGGAAAGTACGACGAACGAGATGAACTGCTGCTCCATGCCCGAGCCCCAGGACGTCGACTTCTCCTGGTCGTTGACGATCCAGCCGGGCAGGCCGAAGATCCGGGCGATCTCCGTCGTGGAGAACTGGCGCGTCTCGAGGAACTGCGCATCCTTCGGCGCGAGGGTGAGCTGCTCGAACTTCGCGCCCTTGTCGAGAATCATGATGTCGTGGGCGTTGTCGAGGCCCCCGGACTTGGCCCGCCAGCGGGCCTTGAGGATCGAGGACTGCTCCTCGTCGACCCGCTCGTTGGTCATGAGGTACCCAGCCTGCAGGAGCCCGTGGTCGTACATGTTCTCGGCGACGGCCTCGGCCGCCGAGGCGAGCGCGAACGTTCGGCGGAGGTTCTCGATGATCGAGACCCCCGTGACGCCGTCCCAGGAGAGGCCCGGGATGTGGAGGATGTCGTGCTCGGTGAAGACGGCCTTGCCGCCGTCGACCACGAACTTCTTCACCCACGGCCTGCCGACGTCGGCCGCGGCCTGGCCGTCGTCGACCTCGACCTTGACCCGGCTCGGGACGATCGGCACGAGGTCGACCAGGCGTCCGTCACGGGCGTAGACCTTCCGCTGGTAGGAGTTGCCTCGCGTCGCGATGTGCGCGACGACGGTCTCCCACCGCTCGAAGGGCGTCACGCCAGCGCGGAGCGACTGGAGCGCGGGGATCGTGACCGGCGCGTGTGTCGCGACCTCCTGGACGCGCAGCGGGCACCCGGCGACGCCCGAGGACAGGATCTGGATGCAGCGGAGCGCCGCACCGATCCGCATCGGGTCGCTCGTGCTCGAGCCTCCCAGCCCGGCGTCCAGACCGAAGCCCGCGAGCGTCGATCCGGTGATCGGCGTGCTCGGGTTCTCCAGCCCGCGCGTGACGAGCGACGACAGCGCGTTGAGCGCCCTCACTGGGCATCTCCGTCGTCGTCGCTCGACGTCGCGCCGCCAGCGTTCGTGAGGACGGCGAGCGCGACGAGCTGCACGCCCGCGGCGAGGAGCGCCCACCAGGGCCCAGCGAGGCCGCACACGCCCGCCGTGATCGCGACGAGTCCAGCGACGAAGAGCGCGGGTGCGAGCACGAGGCCTCCCCTCACCAGATGTTGAAGCCGGTGTCGACCGGCTCGTTGACGTAGTAGAAGGCCCGGTCGAGCGTGAACACCGCGGTCACCGCGGCGTCGATCTTGCGGGGCGAGTCGGGCTGCTCCTTGACGATGCGCGCGAGACCGCGGCTTGTCGGCTTGGGCACGGCGTTCATGACGTGTCTCGCGAGCGTCGGGTCGCCGTCGTGGGAGACGTCCTTGTCGACGACTGCCTCGTAGAAGCGCTGCGTCGCACGACCCATGCGCTCCGGGGACTGTGGGTACCCCTCGACGGGAAGCCCTTCGGCCTGCAGCTCCTGGAACGCGTCAGCCCACAACGCCTCGTCCCACGGCCCCTCGGCGACGTCCCAGCGACTGCAGGCCTCGCGGTAGACGTCCTTGACGAGCGCGCGCGGCACCCGCCAGTCGGGGTCGTGTGGGTCCCGCTCCCAGACGCCGACCGTGAAGATGTGCGGTCGCTCCTCGATCGTCACGCCGATGATCGCCGTCGAGTCCCCCGACATCGACCCGTCGAGCCCGAGCACGACCCGCGTCCCGGCCGGCGGCCCGCCGGGGTATCGGTCAGGCTCGCTGATCGACTCCCAGGTGCCGTGCGGCAGCCAGACCTTGCCCGACGCGACCCACTGGTTCGTCCGCTTGATGCGGAACTCGTTCTCCTGCCCTGGCCGCTTCACGACCGAGAGGAAGTCCGCTTCGGCCACGAGGTCGCCGTAGCCCGGGTTCGCCTCGCGCCAGGTGCGCGGGGAGTCGTGCGGCGCCTCGGTGCCATCGCGCGGCTCCCACCAGGCCATGAAGAACGTCGGGTCGTCGATCTGCCTCTGCGCGATCGCGACACCGTGCTGGTAGAGCGCGTAGCAGATCGAGTCGAGCCCGGTGCGGTCCGTGCGAACCCCCGCCGTCGTGATCGCGACCATGAGCGGCTCGTTGCGCGCGCCCATCGCGAGGGACATGACGTTCCACAGCTCGCGGTTGGGCTGCGCGTGCAGCTCGTCGAAGAGGACAAGCGTCGGGTTGAGGCCTTCCTTCGTGTAGGCCTCGGCCGACAGCGCACGGTAGATCGTGCCCGTCGACGGCACCTCGATCACGTTCCGATAGGTCTTGATCAGACCCGACAGGTGCGGGTCCATCTCGATCATCTTCCGGGCGGTGTTGAAGATGATGCCGGCCTGGTCGCGGTCGGCCGCGCACGAGTAGATCTCGCCGCCCATCGGGCCGAGCAGCATGTTGCCGATCGCGATGCCGGCGGCCAGCTCCGACTTGCCGTTCTTGCGCGGCGTGCCGATCAGCGCCGTGCGGTGCTTGAGGTAACCGTCGGCCCGGCGCGCGAACACGCGGCGCAGAAGCTGCCGCTGCCAGGGCCGCATGATCAGCAGCTGACCCACGCCGCCAGCGATCGAGTCCTTCGTGATCCGGCACGTCGTGTCGATCAGGTCCGCGTACAGCAGCCCGTCGGAGCGACGGAGGTCCGCCGGAGAGACCGGGGTGAGCCACCGGGGAGGCGGCGCACCCCAGGGGTTACGCGCCACCGGTCTTCCGCCCCGACGCCCGCTGCAGGATCGCGACGAGCGGGTTCTCCTCCGCCTGCTTGACCTCTGCCACGCCCAGCGACCCGCGAGACGACGGAGTCAAGCCGCACTCCTTCTCCAGCGCGAGGATCTGAGCCTCGGTCGCGCGGATGTGCGACAGCAGCGGGTTCGGGCGGAGCTGGCCCATCGAGCCCTTGACGTAGAAGCCCTCGTCCGCGAGCGCACCCTTCATCGCCTCGCGCAGCTGCTCCTGCTCGCACAGCCGCGTGACGACGTCGCGGTCCGTGGCCGGCGCGAGCCACGTGGCCTCGCTCCAGATCGCGGCCCAGCGCAGCGCACCAGCTTTCTCCGGTGCGAGCGTGTCCGGGAGAGGCGGCAGCCGGCCTTCGACGCCTCGCAGCGCGACGACGTTGCCCGCGTCGGGGAGCTTGCGGCCGCCTGAGTCGCGGCCAGGCGACCGACCATGGGCGCGGCGCTGCTCGAGCGGCTTCTTGGGAGGACCAGGCACCGGCGTCACCCCCTCCGCGGCAGGCGTCGAGGCCTCTCAAGAAATCCGGAATGCCCAAAAAAACGGTCCCAACCTGAGCGCGCGTGCGTCCCCAGGGGGGCGGGTCATGCGGCTTTGTCCCTGCTCAACTTTTGAGCACCCCCGGGGGTGTAAAGGTGCAGGTCAGCGGCGTGCCGAGGTGCTGCGGTTGCAGCGGCGGTGTTCGGGGCCGGAATGCAGGGACCGGTCATTGTCTGAATGCCCGAGATCCCATTGGTCGGCGGCACCGATCGTCTCTCCGCAGCGGGCGCAGACGACGCCGCCGGCTTGGACGAGCTGGGCCCACAGCGCCCTTGAACGTTGGTGCTCGGTGCCGTAGCCACGGCTCGTCGTCGTGCCACGTGCCCGGTCGCGGACGGTGAGGCAGGTCTGGCACAGGCGTCGAACGCCGGGGCAGCCACAGTCGAGGCACGGCACGAGGACACCTCCGTGACGAGTGCGACGAAGAGTGGAGAGGTGGGCGACGCCGGGCCGCTCGGCGCTTGATGAACCCAGCCCCACGCTGGACCCGCCCACCTCGGCCCGACCGCGAACGGACGGGCGCGACCTGACCCGGGGAAGGGAGACCCGGGTACGACGAAGGCCCGCACCCTGAGCGGGTCGGGCCTGGCGGTAGAGACACTCGTCCCTACGGGCTGCACTCTACGCGTCGCACGGTCCCACGCGCCACTGACAACGGTGGCCCGGCGTGTCGACGCCGGGCCACCCTCTACTCCTCAACGTTGGACGACGCCGGTGAGGTGCTCCTCACCGGCCGTGCCGCCACTCCTCCTGGAAGTCCGAGTGGTCCGCGTAGACGCTGGCGAGCATCACGAGCACGTCCCGAAGAGCGCCGCTGGCGCCAGTCGTCATGTCGAGAGCACGCACGTGGTCGACGGCGGGCCCGTGCCCGTCGACGAACTCGGCACGCTCGATGATCTGCCGCTTGGCCCGGCACTCGGCCAGCGCGCGGTTTGGGTCGAAGTGGGCCACGAACGCCGACAGCTCGGGGCGCTCGTCGTCGAGGATGGACACGTCGTCGTTCGGACCTCCTTGATCGACACGCACCGTCCCTGGCGGGGGCGGCGGACCGGTGACAGTGAAGCTCGACCAGTAAGGCGGCTGCAGCACCTCTTCAACCCACCACCCGCCGTGCGGGGCCGCGTGTGCTCGGGCTTCGTCCTCGTCGATGCGGGCGAGTAGGAACGAGATGAGGTCCTTCGTCACAGCGAGTCTCCTTCGGTGCGGGGCTTGTCTGCGGTCTCGATGGGGTGATCGTTCTGCTCGAGCATGATCTTGACCCAGTTGCCGAGGATGCCGATCGTGCTCGAGTCCCACGACGCGCCGCATGCCCTGCACACGGCGACTAGTGGCGCCGTCCGCACCCGCAACTCCCCGACCACGCTGCACGCCATGCACGGCACGCGCGGCCGCCACGCCGGCGAGTCCCACCCTGTCGTGACCCGGGCCTCCGCCCACCACGACAGCACGTCCCGATCCAGAGCAGCGAGCAGGTCCGGACCGAGCTGGTGCGCACGAGCGGCGAGCATCTGAAGATCGGCCCTGGCCGTCGTCGGCCGTGCCTGCAGGTGGATCTCGACCCACTCACGCGCCTCCCTGCGGATCCGCTGCAGAGCGTCAACGGCCTCGAGCCTCGCGGCCGGCTTCGATTCATACCCCGCTGACCCCGACGACGGGCCGCTCGTCGCCGCCGTGACGCGGTCGAGCTGGACGAGGAGCGACGGGTGCTCGATCACGAGGGCCTCTCCTCGGAAGCGGTTCTTCTCCTCGTCCCACACGCGCTGGGTCTCTCTCGTCGTCGTCGGCCGAGTGAGTTCCTGCACGCGGTCGTCGATCCTCTCGACGAGCGCCTGCCTCACGGACGCGGACATCTCACGAGCCACCTGTTGATCCTGCACGGCCATCAAGCCTGCCCTCCCTGCTGCTGTCGAGACGATCCAGACCCACGACGACCACGCCTACCGCGACGCTCGCCCACACCCGAGCCCTCACCAAGCCCGACCTCACCCACGCCAGACCCCGACCCGTCCCGACCCGACCCGGCAGGAGTAGTTCTGTCGGAGCCCGGTGGCGACTTATCGCCCGACTCCTGGGCGACTTCCGGCGGCACCGTCGCGGGCTGCGCGCTCGCGTCGCTGACCGGCGAGGCGGGTCGCACACCAGAGGGTGCGGGGTCCGCGCTCGCAGGCCGCGTCCGCAGCTGCTGCAGCTTGGCGAAGGTGGCCCGCGCGACGGCATCGCTGGACGGCGAGGCGGGTCGCACACCAGAGGGTGCGGGGTCCGCGCTCGCGCGCCGCGTCTGCGCTTGCTGCTGGGCCACCTGCGCGCCGGTGGTCGCTTCGGTGGGGTAGCCGTTGTCGGTGAGGTACTCGGCCGTCAGGGGGCCGTACAGCGGTGCTGCGGGGGCCGCACGGAGCGGGTGGTCGTCCTGCCACTGCGGGTTGTCCTGGCGGGCCGAGTTGCAGCCCTTACACGCGACGACCATCGTCGCGGGCGTCCCCGGCTGGCCAGGCTCGAGGTGGTCGAGCGTGCCCGTGCGCTTCGTCGTGCGACCACGCCACTGCACGACGACGCCGCACCACCGGCACTGATCGCCGTCGCGGCGCAGCACCGGCACCTTGAGGGCGGGGTCGCGGGTGTCGTTTCGCTGCTGCCGCTCCCACTCGACCTCCTTGCGGAGTCTGATGTGGATGAACTCGGGGTCCTCGAGCAGCTTCCACGACCGCATGCCGCGGTCCGTCGTCGCCTCGAACAGCCCTGACTTCACGCACAGACGCAGCAGCTCGTCGGTCCTCGCTCCCCCGATCATGTAGGCCGTGCCGGCGTCGATGACGTAGTCCGTCATGTGAGCGCCCGACTGGAACGCGCAGCGGAACACGAAGCCCGCGACCTCGTTCACCGTCCGCTCGTCCGCACGGCGATCTCCCGCGGTCCTCATGAGCGCGGGGTAGGTCGCGGCGTTGTCACCGCTCCTGATCCAGGGCATGTGGCCTGGGACCTCCTTCGTCGTCGATCACGGTCAGTCACTGCAGCGGCACTCGCCGGTCTGCGGGTTGATCACGCCACCGCACGAGTCACACCGGATGGGCTGGTTCATCGCTTCCTCACCTCCCTCCACCTCTCCGCGAGCGCCGGCGTGCTTCGTCGGCGGATCGCATTGCCTGGTACAGGGCTGTGGTCGAGCGCGGGGCCGGCGCCGGGGCCGGGGTTGGTTGGGCAGGCGCTGCGGGGTGGGAGGCCGTTTGGGCTCGACGCTCTGCGAGCTGCTTGAGCGTGGGGCCGGGGTTGGGTGGTGGTGGTGGGGGTGCGTGGGCGGCGCAGAGCCAGCCCGCGAGGAAGAACCGCGCTGCGCCGGGGCAGCCGTGGAGGCAGGGGCGCGACCTCGGCCCTGCCTGCGCGACGGGCTCGTCGTCGTGGGGCAGGAGCGCGGCAGTCGCGGTCCAAGTCGCCTCGGAGGGTGCGCGCTTGAGGCCGGCCGCCTTCCACGCGTTGCGACGGTGGCCGCCGCCAGCTGCGATGTCGTCTCGACGCAGCCCGAGGCGCGCGCTCGCCGCGGCGAGCGCCTCGGCCTTGATGTCGCGCTGCTGCTCGGCGTAGGGGGTGTGGGCGTAGTCGGGCGTCATCGGGTCGCTGCTTCGCCCCGGGCCAGCGCACGGACGTAAGCGAGGACACCAAAGAGGGCCGCCTCCATTGGGGCGCTGCTCCCCACCCGCCATGCAGCGGCGTAGCCCGCTCGGTACACCTCGGCAAGCTCGGTCAGGTCCGGCGTTGTCACCCGGTCGTCAGCGGCGGTGCTGGCAGCCACGAACGCCTGAACGGCCTGCTGGACGTCCGCGCCCGTATAAGGCACCCGCGCGATGAGGTCGTGCGCAGCCCGCAGCCGCTCGACCTCAGCGATGAGGGCGAGGACCGTGTCGGCGTGATCGTTCTCCGTGGAGTCGCCCCAGGCGTGCATGTCCTCGAACATCTCGGGGTGGCGCACCCCGAGCAGGCCGCACCCGCCGTTCAGTTCGAGCATCCGGGCGTAGGCGGCAGCCTGCCGCTCGGCCCGGGCCCGGATCGCGTCCAGGTCGAGCGGTTCGCGCATCTCGTCAGCCACGGGTCCCACCGCCCTCGATCAGGAGCGGCGCGACCTGGCCCGTCTCGTAGGCGATCGCGACGGCCGGCAGGACGTCCTCAGCCACCGTGCGACCGGACGGCAGCACCGTGTGCGGGAGGAACTCGGTCTCGAACGAGACGATCCCTGCCTCGACGCCCGCGAGCTTCGCCTTCACCATGAGCGCGAGTGCGCGCCACCGCTGCCGGGCGGCCTGCTCGTAGGCGGCCTCGGCGGCCGTCACCGTGCGGGCGCCACGGGAGTGGTGCGTGAACTCCCTCGACTGCCGGTCTGGGAGCTGGAGGACGAACCGGATGCGTCGGCCGCCCATGGCGAACGCGATCGCGGCCCGGCCCTCCTCCCACCCGTAGGTGAATGACGTCGCGCCGTAGCGGGTGAGCGTGCGCTCGATCTCGGCCCGGGACCGATCGGACGAGACGTCAGTCGTCGCGGCGTAGCGCGCGTTCATCGCGTCACCTCGCGGACGGCGTCGCACTTGTAGACCCAGTAGGCCCGAGCCGCCCAGGTGCCAGTGCTGCGCGGGTCTCCCAGCGCCTTGGCTGCCTTCGCGGCGGCCTCCTTGACGTCCGCCGCGCGGACTGTGATTGACCGGGCTCGGTCCCACCGCGTGACGTAGTAGCCGTCGCGGTCGGCGGATGTGAGGTGCAGGTCGAACTCGAACTCCGGCTCAGGCTGGTTGGCCGCCCGCAGCCGCTCGGCCTCCTGTACCAGCGCGTCACGCTGGGCCACGACCGCGGCCTCGTTGAACGCGCCACAGCGCGAGCACCAATCCCCTGCCTCGTGCTCGCTGTACTCGCCAGCGCCGCTGATGCAGGTGCTCATCTGTGGCCCCACACCATCGTGACCGGCACTGCGTCGATCGCCTCGGGGTCGCACCGGGTGAGGTGCTCGCCGCTGGGCGAGACCTGGGCCCAGCCGTGCTGCACCTGCTCGGCGGTGTGCGGCTCGGAGTCTGCGCCGGACGCGAGGACGTCGTACTGATGAACCAGCGACACGAACGTCGCATGGTCCTGATGCCCCGGGCCGGTGATGCAGCCGCTCTCGTCCTCGATGAACGGGAACCAGTGCGTCGCGTCATACCTGTGGGTCAGCAAGCCCAGGTCAACAGGTAAGGGCGCCCCGAGCTCGGTCGACAACGCTGGGGTGTCGAAGCCGGTGAGCGCCTGGGGGCCGCCGAGAGCGACGAGCGCTGCACGCAGGTTCCGCACCTCCTCTTCCGCCCGGCCGAGCTCGTGTGCTGCCTCGAAGAGGCGCGAGCGTGCTCGCGCCACCTCCGATCGGTGCGCATGGACCGACCCGCGGCCAGCGAGCGCCGGGTCGAGGCTGGTGGCCTCCTGGAGTGCGTACTGGAGGCGGCGGATCGCCGCGTTGTCGTGCGGATTCGCGTTCACAGGTGAGTCCTCTCGGGTGCGAGGTGGGGCGAGGTGGTCAGCAGCCGCGCGAGCAACCGGATCTGCCACGACTGCAGCGCCCCGCTGTCCGCGAGCGCCGCGAGTGCGTCGAGGGTGTCGGCGTTGTGGCGGGCGAGGCGGCGCAGGGTGCGGGTGCGGTCGAGGGCGTCGCGGAGGCGGCGGGCTCGGCCGGGCTGGGTGTGCAGCTCGTCGACGGCGGCGAGCGTGGGGGTCGTGCCCTGGCGGCCGGGGGCCTGGTTCGGGCTCTTCAGGGCGGGGCGGATGCCCTTGGGCCGGTTCGTCATCAGACGCTCGCTTTCTCGAAGTGCTCGTCGGCGAGGTGGTGCCGGCTGCCGCAGTGGCAGCGGCCAGACGGTGGCTCAGCAGCGAGCCGAGTCGCGCGTCGCTCGAGCTGCTTCGTCGTGACGATGCGCCCCCCGCCCTGGCCGGGCTGGATGGTCCAGCGGTCCTCACCCGGGCGGGGCTCGATCGTGGCGGTGTGATCGGCGACGAGGTGTCGAGCAGCCTCGAGCAGCACTTCGACGCGGTCGTCGATCGCTTCGATCCACTGGACGGTGACGGCGGCGACCTGGACGAGCTCGGCGCGCAGGCGCAGGGGGTCGGCCTCGGCGAGGGCTTCGAAGACCTCCTCGAGGAGGATGTGGGCGAACGCGATGTCGCCGGTCTTGACCCGCTCGTAGACCATGCCGCGGGCGACGTTGGCGAGGGTCCGAGCGGCACCGTCGAAGCGCCAACCAACGTGAGGGCCAGTGCCGTCGGGCAGGTGCGCCTGGTCGCCGTGCTTGGCGTACTGCTCGTGGCGCTCGGTGGCGACCTCGCGGAGCACGGCCAGGGTCTGCGTGCCGGGGGCGGTCATGAGTCGTCTCGCACGACGGTGAGGGTGCGGGCGGTGGCGCCGTGCTCGGTCGGGTCGTCGCTTGTAGGCGGCGTCGTCGGGGCGGGGCGCTTGTGGCGGGCGTAGATCGCGGCCCACTCGTGGTCGGTCTCGCGGTCGTCGGTCTGGTTCTGGGGCGTGAGGGTCCCTGCGGAGCGGAGCGAGGCTCCGACGAACCGGCTCCCGCACGAGGCCCGGACCCGGAGTGAGGCCACCTTGCCGTCGTCGACGGCAAGGACATCGAGGCGGAGCACGCCAGCCCAGGCCTTTGCGGAGTTGAGCAGCGGGACGAGGTGCGCGGCGGGCACCCTCGCGGCCTGGTGGTGCGCGAGCGGCATGCCCGAGAGGGCCTCGAGGGTGCGGGGCACGTCGGGGTACTGGTCGACCGTGCCCGCGGGCACGATGCGGCCGGTGGTGAGCGACTGCCCCTCGAGCATCTCGCCGACCTCGGTGAAGGTCACGAACTCGGGGCCGATCTCCCAGCGCAGGGCGCCGTCGGCCCACATCATGCGCGCGTCGAGGTTGGTCGGGCCCCGGAACACCGCGAGCATCGCCCGCAGTGCCGTAGTGGGCATGTCCCAGCTGCCGAGCTCGCCGTCGAGGTGGTCGGTGACCGGGACGGTTCCCAGGCCGACGGTGGCGTGGTCGGTGGCCCAAGCGACGAGCGCGTCAGGCGCGAGCTCGAAGCGCACCCGGCCCATGAGCGGGGTGTCGTCGGACTCCTTGCCGGCGTGAGGAAGGAGCGAGGCGATCAGCGCGCGGGCGTCGCCGCGGGTGGTCTCGAACGCGATCACCGGGTCACCTCCGCGGTCTCTGCGATGACGCCGCGCACCGCGCCCCGCACGACGCGCATGTCGTGGTCGGTGAGGTCGGTCCGGCGGTAGCGCAGCGCGGTCGCCAGATCAGCCACGGCCAGCAGGACCGCGGCGAGCGCCCCGTACTCCCCCGGGCCACCCAGGCGCTCGTGCACCTCGGCCGGCGCGATCGAGTACCGGGCCGCCAGCACGTCGACGGCAGCCGACATCGCTGACGGGGAGACCTCGGCCGCAGACGGCGGGGCATCCGCGAGCGTCGCGGTGCGTTCGGCCAGCCTCGTTCGGGCGGAGAGGGTGCCGGACACGGCGGGGTCAGGGTGGGTGGCTATGGCGGCGAGCTCGTGCAGGGTCGCGTCGGTCGGGGTGGTCATCGGGGGGTCCTCTCGCGCTCGTCTTCGCGGATGGCGGTCTCCCAGCACTGCCCGCAGCCGGAGCCGCCGACGAGGCGGCGAGTCTCGCGGTGGTCGCAGCGGGTGGCGACCTTGGGCGCGAGGGCGTGAGAGGCGGTGAGCCAGGCCGTCTTGGGTGCCTGCTGGGTGGCGGTGCCGGTGCCGGTGGCCTTGACCGCGCGGGCCAGGGAGACGCCCTCGGCGACAGTGAGGGTCTTGTCCTCGACCATCTGCTGTGCGTCCTCGGGCAGCTCGGCCAGGAGCAGTCGCCCGGCGACGGTCTCGGCCGAGTAGCCGGTGCGCCGGGCGATCTCCGCGCGGGTCATCCCGCCAGCGGTGAGCTTCGCGAACGCGGCAGACTGTTCGATCGGAGAGAGGGCCTTGTGCATGGCGGCCGCGAGCATGACCGTGAGCACGTCGTCGCGCTTGGCCGCGCGTGAGGCCAGCGCCGGGACGGCGTCGAGACCGATGCGCAGCGCCGCCTCGAGGCGGCGGTGCCCGTCGACGACGAACCAGCCGCCGGCAGCGCGCTTGCGCACCACGATCGGCTGCAGCATCCCCTGCGCGGCGATCGAGGCCGCGAGCGCCTCGATGTCGCCGAGGTCGTCGCGGGGGTTGATCGGGTCGGGGT